>NVSO02000170.1 GCA_002401305.2 Rhodobiaceae bacterium
ACCCATGCGGCGTGCGCCCCACGCGCAGACGAGGATCAATCCGATGATGAATCCAAAGGCCGCCACAAAACGAAGATAGTCTGAATACTCCATCACCCGATGCTCACTTTTTGCCGGTGCAGTGTTTCACTTGTTAATGAGTCTGCGTCCCGGTTTGGGAATTCCTAGGCACATTTTTCCCCCTACATGCTTAAGAAGAAGTTAAACTTGAGGCATTCCCTCAAAAAACTTGGTGACTCATTTATTAATTCGTTAAGACAATGTTTAGGGGTGTAGGTCATATTTGCCTACATAGCTGCACAAGGATTGCGTGGCCCTTGACGTTCCCTTGCTCTTGAATGGAGAAATGGAACGGGTGTTTGGCGAAGAGGTAGCCCCATGATTGTGAGTGATATTCCACTTTTTGGGATGATTAAGGACCGGATGCATTGGTTGTCTGAACGCCAAGGGGTGTTGGCGCAGAACGTTGCGAATGCAGATACGCCAGGTTATGTGGCGCGCGACCTTAAAGAACTTGATTTCAACACCATGGTGGAGAGCGCCCAAATCGGCAAGATGAGCATGACGCAAACTCGCGCGGGCCATCTCTCGGGCAGTGCAGCGGGATCCTCTAGCATGAAAGTTGTGAGGAGCCCCGACTCTGAAACCTCTCCCACGGGCAATGCGGTTGTCTTGGAAGAGCAGATGGTCAAAGTGGCGGACACTCAGTTGCAATACGACACGGCAACGGGGCTTTATTCCAAAAGCATGAGCATTCTCAAGACGGCTTTGGGCACTAATCGTTAAGTGCGCGAAGGGCTTGCGTGATTTGAAAGGATTGATCTAATGGATTTGATGACATCAATGAATATTGCGGTGTCTGGTTTGAAAGCTCAGGGCGGACGCATGCGCGTGATCGCTGAGAACATCGCAAACGTGAACTCGACGGCACAAACGCCAAATGGCGACCCCTATCAACGTAAGATTGTGACGTTTGAACAGGAGTTGGATAAAGAGTTGGGGGCGATGATTGTTAAGGTTGGCAGACCTGTGCGCGACACCTCTGACTTTGGTATGAAGTTTATGCCTTCACATCCTGCGGCAGATGAAAACGGCTACATCAAAACACCCAATGTTAACGGGTTGATTGAGTCAATGGACATGCGTGAAGCGCAGCGTTCCTATGAAGCCAATCTGAGTGTCATTCAAACCTCGCGGAGCATGATCACACGGACCATTGATCTGCTGCGTCGTTAAAGGGAGCATTAAATAATGGCTATTCCAGCTTCAGTTGCACTCAATGCATATGCAAGCGCTGCCCAATCGGGCTCTGTTAGTCAGGGTGCGGGTGCTGCTAAATCGGCGCTTGGCGGCGGTGACGAAAGTAGTTTTGGCAATGCCCTTCAAAATGTCATGGATGGCATGATGGAGGCGAGCAGAAAAGGCGAGGCCGAGATGGCCGGCGCTGTCAGCAACCAAGGTAATTTGGTTGATGTTGTAACCGCTGTGTCGGAGGCCGAAGCAACCGTTCAAACTGTTGTGGCTATTCGAGACAAGGTTGTGACGGCTTATCAAGAAATTATGCGGATGCCTATTTAGGGCGTGAGTGGTTTGGGTTTGCGGTTGCAAACTAGGGGGTGTGTATGAACGGTGCTGAAGTATTAGATCTCTCTCGTGAGGGTATTTGGGTTCTCCTTAAAGTCTCAGGACCCATGATGTTTGTGGCATTGGGTCTTGGCCTTGTTATTGCGCTGTTCCAGGCGTTGACGCAGATCCAAGAAATGACGTTGGTATTTGTGCCGAAGATTTTTGCGATTTTCATCACCTTGCTGATTACCTTGCCCTTCATGGGGTCGACCTTGTCATCTTATATGACTTTGGTTGCTGATAAAATTGCGACAGGGTAGGGCAGCCTTTCATGGATTTTGAACTCTCCCTTTTGCCGCAAGTAGCTCTATCTTTCATTCTGGTGTTTGCACGCATTGGGACAATGATCATGCTTATGCCGGCTTTTGGAGAGCGCACGATACCTTCACAATTCAAATTGACGTTTGCATTGATGTTGTCCGCGGTGATGTTGCCTTTGGTCGCGTCGAGTTTCGGAGATGTTCCCTCAAGCCTATTTGGCCTGACTTTTCTTGTCATCGGTGAGATCTTAACGGGCGGCTTGGTCGGCATGGTCGCGCGTCTCGTTATGGCAACGCTGCAAATTGCAGGCACTGTCATCGCTTTTCAAACAGGCCTAGCCTTCGCGCAGAATATGGACCCCACCCAAGGCGTGCAAAGTGCGTTAGTGGGTTCTTTCATGTCGATGTTGGCGGTTACATTGCTGTTCGTCATGGACTTCCATTATCTCCTGATCGCGGCAATGCGGGATTCCTATATTCTTTTTGCACCCGGTGAAATGTTGCCTGCGGGTGACTTTGTGAAGATGGCTGTGGATGTTGTGGCAGGGAGCTTTCAGGTTGCCCTCCAACTTTCCGCACCTTTCATTGTGTTTGGATTGATTTTCAATTTGGCCCTTGGCCTGTTGTCTCGTTTGATGCCGCAATTGCAGGTTTATTTTATTGCTATGCCTGCAAATATTTTGATCGGCTTCGCTTTATTCATGATCCTGATGGGATCGATGATGATGTGGTTCCTCAATTATTTCGAGGAAACCATGAGTCATTTCTTAGTGTGAGTAGAGCGTAATCATGGCAGACCAAGACGACAGTGAAAAGACCGAGGAACCCTCCAGTAAAAAGCTCGAAGACGCTCATAAAAAGGGGGATATGGCCAAAAGCCAGGAGGTTAATACCTGGTTCATCCTATTGGCCGCCGCGATTATCATTGGCTTTAGTGCGCCGAGCATGGCGACAGAGCTGATGAAAAACCTGCGCGTTTTTCTGGAAAGCCCGCATGCTATTTCGACAGACCCTGAGCATCTGCGCCTTGTTTGGTATGAAGCGGGTCAGATTTTGATGTTGTGTTTGGCGATCCCTTTTGGCGCCATCATGGTTGCGGGGGTGGTGGGCAATGTGGTGCAAAACCCGCCCACCTTTACGACAGAGACCATCCAGCCCAAGTTCAGCAAGATCTCGCTTCTCGGTGGTGCTAAGCGGATGTTCTCTGGCAAAAGTTTGATGAATTTTGTGAAGGGCATCCTAAAAATTGCTCTCGTGGGGCTCGCTACTTTTGCCATTGTCTACCCTCAGCGAGACCAGCTGGGGTTGATGGTCAGTATTGACCTGCACGACCTTCTCCCCATCATCCATTCTATGGCCATTAAAATTCTGGTGGCGGTGATTGTGATCATGGGTGTGATTGCGGCGGCCGATTACATGTATGAGAAACATGTGTGGATGCAGAAGCAACGCATGACCATGCAAGAAGTGAAAGACGAACATAAGCAGGCCGAAGGTGACCCGATGGTGAAGGCCAAATTGCGGGCACTTCGACGTCAACGAGGCCAAAAACGGATGATGTCGGCTGTGCCTGATGCGACGGTTGTGGTCACTAACCCAACTCACTTTGCGGTGGCCCTGAAGTATGAGCAAGGCATGTTGGCGCCTATTTGCGTTGCCAAAGGTATGGATGCTGTGGCGCTGACCATTCGGGGCATTGCGACCGAACACAACATTCCAATTATTGAGAACAAGCCACTTGCACGTGCCCTTTATGCCCAAATCGAAATTGATGAACCCATTCCAGCCGAACACTTCCAGGCTGTAGCGGAAGTTGTCGGCTATGTGATGCGTCTGCGCGCCAAAATGGCGTGGCGTTCCTAAAAGTCCTGATTTTTTCGGAAATTGGCTTGTTTTGCGCGTTTTTACTCTTCAATGGAGAATAGGAGTTGCGCTGGCGGGCTGGTCACATAACAGTGCTCGAGTAGTTTTTTCGAGGCGATTCTTCTCACCAAGGAGCGCTTCAAGTGACCTGGGGCAAAGCGGCTTTTCGATGAGTGACACAGAGACGAAAATTCTAGAACCTAACTTGGACTTGGACGGGGAGCGCGCAGGTGCTCCCAAAGGACTTGGGGCTTTGTCTTTGGGCCGGTGGGCGATGCGCGGTGCGGGCCTCGGGGCCGTTACACTTGCGGGTGTTGCTGGTGGTTTGGCGCTTATCGATTTGGAAACCGCGGGCCCTGCTGGTTATCTTTTGGTTGGCGGACTGGCTCTTGCTGGCGCTGCGGGCTTGGCGGCTGTGGCTGCGGGGCGTGGCCGGGCAGGTGGGTTGTCTGCGAACAAAGCCTCGGCACTTGCGCTCTCTGCTCTTGAAGCAATTCCTGATCCTTGTGCGGTTACCGATTGGCGTGGCGGCGTGTTATTTGCCAATCAAGCTTACCGGCAATTAGGTCTGGATGAAAATGACCGACCTATTTCCCTTGAAAGATTGATGGCAGGCGATGACCGAGTGTCGGAAGCGCTTTATCAGCTGGCTCAGGCAGCCCGGCTGGGGCTATCGGATGAGGCAGAGTTACGGTTTCAGCCGCCAGCAGGGCGGGGCCTACGTGTTTATCAGGTCACTGTTCAACCGGTTCAAGAACAAGCACATGGCGGCAGCGGCAAGGGCGCGTTGTGGCATTTGCGGGATGTGACTGGCGAGCGCGAAGCAACAGATGCCGCGCACCGCGAGCAAGGCCGCTTCATTGGATATTTGGATACAGCCCCCTTTGGGTTCTTTTCGGCCCAACCTTCCGGTGTCATTACCTATGTCAATGAAACGCTTGGAACTTGGCTTGGGTTGGACCCGGACCGGATTACGGAACGCGGGTTGGCATTGAGCGATTTGGTGCAAGGGGATGTTGGGGCGCTGGCGCCCCCTGTCGTGGGTGAAGGAGA
>NVSO02000171.1 GCA_002401305.2 Rhodobiaceae bacterium
AAACTTATCCCGCCGCCTTATAGTCTCGGTCTAAATGATTGAAGAGGGTGTGTGACATGCGGGATAAAGTTTCTCTGGTGATTTTTGATTGTGACGGCGTTTTGGTGGAAACCGAACAGCAGGCTAATCAATTGCTCACACGACTTCTCAACGAAGAAGGTTTGGACATCGATTATGCAACGTGCCGACAAGAGTTTGTTGGCACGACGTTGGAGTTTGTGCAGCGCAGGGCAGAGGCTTTGCTCGGGCGTGCGCTTGGGTCTGACTGGGTAAATCACGTAAGAGCCGAAACCGAAAAGGTTTTTCAGGCTGGTGTCGACGCTGTGCCGTTCGTGCGTGAACAGGTGGAACTCTTGAATGAACAGGGTATGGCCCTTTGTGTGGCCTCTTCGGGGCGTATTTCGAAGATGAAATTGACCCTTGGAAAATCTGGCCTATTACCTTTGTTGAAGGATGTTCTTTTCAGCGCTGAGATGGTGGGGAAGGGCAAGCCTGCGCCTGACCTGTTTCTATTCGCCGCTGAAGAGATGGGCGTTATCCCGCACCAATGTGTGGTGATTGAGGATAGTGTGCCGGGTGTGCAAGCTGGAGTTGCGGCGGGCATGAAGGTGTTTGGTTATACGGGTGATCCGCATACGGATAGTGATGCATTGAAAAAAGCCGGTGCAACCCTGTTTGATGACATGAGGTCGCTACCGGCTTTACTCGAACTTGTTTAGGCCCGTTTCTTAGTCTTTGTCGACTGCACGAAAATCCCAGACAGGTGAGTCTGGACCGGGAATGTCGGTGAGAATGATGATCTTGTCATTCACGCCGTAGACCCGAGGCAAGATGCCTGTTCCTTCGATATCGCCATCCCGCATTTTGATCAGTGCATCTTTCAAGTCAGACATGTCTTGATAGGTTGCGCCCAAGGCGTCTGGGCGATGAGGAACGCCGTGGCCTGCGTAGATACGGACATCCTTTGGCAGATCCTTGAGCAAGCTCTCGGTCGTGTCGAGATATTCTTGCAGACGAGAATTTGGCATGAAGGCATAGACTTCTCCTTGATGGAGGTAGTCGCCCGCAAATAAGATGTTTGTTGAAGGATCGTAGAGCGACACGCTTTCAGGTGTGTGGCCCGGTGTGGCCACGACAATCAAAGTCCGTCCACCCAACTCAATTTTGTCGCCGGGTTTAACCCATGTATCGACTTTCCAAGTTGGCAAGTCGTAGAGCTTGGCTGCGATGCCCATGTATTGGTAATGGGTCGGCGTCAACAAATTGTCTTCAGCTTGGTCTTTCAGGTTGTCGGTGTCAGCAACAACAATCCCATCAAAGTCTGACAAAGACCCCGTGTGATCGTAGTGCAAGTGGGACGGCATCACCGTGATTGGTTTGTCGGTCAGTCCGCGCATGAAGCCGGTGATGTCGCGGCCCGGATTGCCTGTATCAAACAGGAGGGCGCGATCTTCACCAATGATGAGATAAGATAGATTGTCTTGGAAGAAGCGCGGCTCATTGAGCGCGTAGGTTGTCTCGTCGATTTTTTCGATGGTGTGGTAGTCGTCCAACCAAGTTTCGTTTTTGCCCAACGCCACATCTTCTTGTGCAATGAGGGGAGGCGAAACGAACAAGCCCCATAGTGCTGATGTTACAGGCGCGCGAAAGAAATATACGGCGACGATTAAGATGACCAAAACGACGGCTAGGCCGCGTAGGAATTTTTTAAGTGTTTTCACAAGAACTCTCCCCAGATTTTGATCGGTATTAAACAGCGCGTCGCGCAATAGAGCAAGTCTGAGAAACTCACTTAAGTCTTTCAGAAAATTTGGAAGACCTTTGCCCTAAAGGGAGGGACGCTTTGTCTCATCGCACTTTTCCTCTCTATGGGTAGACTACATGCTGAACACGTGGTTTCTGGAAAGGGTGCGCGATGACTATTCTTGCATTGAATGTGGCAGCGGTTCTTCTAATTATTGGTGTTTTGCACGGATTTTGGGGCTTGCGCATTTGGCTCCCTGTGCGCGATGAGCAACAGCTTGCGCGGTCAGTTGTTGGCGCGCGCGATATTGTTTCTATGCCGCCCCCCTTGCAATGTTTCTTCGTCGCACTTGCTTTGTTTGGTGGTACCGTCGGCATATTGGCTTTGGCCGAAATTGTGAGCCTTCCCTTTGTTCCTCTGGCACTCGTGCAAGGAGGGATGGCCTTTTTCTCGGCTATTTTTATTATGCGGGGGCTTATTGGCTTTACCCCGTTTTGGGCGCGGATTACACCAGAGATGCCGTTTCGATCTTTGGATCGTCGGGTTTACTCGCCGCTCTGTGTCTTGATTGGAGCAGGCATTGTGACTGTTGTCGTGTCGGGCCTAACGTAAAAGCCGCGAGGGATGCTCGCGGCTTTACTTGATCATGGTCTGGTGGTGGTCGCGGAAATTATTCAGCAGCTACCTTCGTCGATTCTAGTTCGGCGATGTATTTCTCTGTTTCCAAAGCGGCCATGCACCCTAAACCCGCAGCTGTTACAGCTTGGCGGTAGGTGTCGTCGGTTACGTCGCCTGCTGCAAAGACACCGGGAATTGTGGTGGCTGTGCTGTCTGGGGCGGTAATCAAATAGCCACCGGGTTTGGTGTCGAGTTGATCAGTGAAAAGTTCAGTCGATGGGGCGTGCCCAATGGCAATGAAAACACCGTCTGTTGGCATTTCAGTCAAAGCGCCCGTCTTGGTATCTTTCAACCGCACGTGTGTGACGCCGGGGCTGTCTTTTGCCAAGATTTCATCAATGGATGAATTCCATATGACTTCGATTTTGGCATGCTTGAGCAAACGGTCAGCCAGAATTTTCTCACTGCGCAAGGTGTCGCGACGGTGAACCAATGTCACTTTGCTGGCGAAGTTTGTGAGGAAGATCGCTTCTTCCACAGCGGTGTTGCCGCCACCAACCACAACAACTTCTTTTTCGCGATAGAAAAAGCCGTCGCATGTCGCACAGGCTGACACGCCGAAGCCTTGGTATATTTCTTCGGACGGAAGGCCCAACC
This sequence comes from Rhodobiaceae bacterium, assembly GCA_002401305.2. Lineage (GTDB taxonomy): Bacteria > Pseudomonadota > Alphaproteobacteria > Parvibaculales > Parvibaculaceae > NORP139. Next base: position 3,020 of record NVSO02000171.1, read on the forward strand.
ATTTGGCTTGGGCACCGGTGCAGATGATCAAGGCGTCGGCTGTGTATACGGTTCCGCTGTCGCCAGTAAGACGGATCGGGCGGGTTTTCAATTCAGCCTTTACGATGGTGTCTGCCACCATGTTTGTGCCGACGTGACGGGCTTGGGCTTCCATCTGTTCCATCAGCCATGGGCCTTGGATGACATCGGCAAAACCAGGATAGTTTTCTACGTCTGTTGTAATGGTGAGCTGGCCGCCGGGCTGGATGCCTTGGATCAACGTTGGTTCCAACATTGCGCGCGCAGCATAAATGGCTGCGGTATATCCAGCAGGGCCTGAGCCTAGAATGATGACTTTTGAATGCTGTGTATCGGACATGGTCTAATCTTTCTACGAGCGCGGAATGTGGGTTCGTTCAATAATTGAATTGTGTGGTGTGTGTTGTCTTAAGCTCAATATAGGAGCTTGTCCCCTGACCTCAAAGAGCGTTCACGTGTTTTGTGATGCGGGAGGTGAGAAGGGGTAGATAAGTAGGGCCGCTCGGGTGAAACCGACGAGCGGCCCTTGAACTTTAGAGTGTTTCTGCGTGCTTCGCGAGGTATGAGGCAACGCCTTCAGCGGTGTCCTTCATGCCTTCGTCGCCTTTAGTCCAACCCGCTGGGCATACTTCGCCGTGCTCTTCGTGGAATTGCAACGCATCAACCAAACGCAGTGTTTCGTCAACATCGCGACCCAATGGAAGGTCGTTTACGAGTTGGTGGCGCACCACACCTTCTTTGTCGATGAGGAACGTGCCGCGCAAAGCAACACCGTCGTCTTCGATGAGAACGTCGTAATCAGTTGCAATGGATTTCGTGATGTCGGCAACCATTGGGAATTTCACTGGGCCCAAACCACCATCGTTTGGTGACGTGTTGCGCCAAGCGTAATGAGAGAACTGGCTGTCGACTGATACCGCGATAACCTTGGTGTTGCGCTCAGCAAATGCGGCAACGCGATTTGAGAAAGCAAGGATCTCAGACGGGCACACGAATGTGAAGTCGAGCGGGTAGAAGAAAACCACGCCGTAGCTGCCGTCGAGGAAGGTCTTCAAGTTGAAGTCTTCAACAATTGAGCCGTCAGCCAATACAGCTGCAGCGGTGAAATCTGGGGCTTGTTTTCCGACGAGAACGCTCATTTGAGTCTCCAATTTGGCGGGTTCTAATTTCTAAACGTTATTTAGAACAATTCTAATTGTGAGGCAAGGTCTATTTTGACGCGGGTTAAGCGGTTGTTTTTATGAATGTTTTTCCGTTGACCAGGCGAGAGGAAGAGCAGGATTTCTGTGTGAAAGAGAATCTGCGGCCCTAAAAGGGTGGTCTTTTGAGCCTGTGGCCTAAAGTGTATGGCGGGTGTGGAAGGCGGTTACGATGTGCTCTGCGATTTCTTGGGTTGGGGCGAGGGGCTCGTAGCTCCATTGTTCCAACTGACCTTGGAAAGGCCGCGCCACACCTTTGGCGTAGAGAGCATCGAGGAAGCGGCGAAACTTTGTGGTGCCGCCTTTTTTGCGGGGGGTCAATTCGATGACGTGCACAGGTTTGCCGGTGGTGGTTGCTTCGCCGACCATATTGGTGGATTCGCCCGTAACTAGAATTGCGTCTGCAAGGCCCAGCATGCCCAGATAGGGGTTGTCGCCTGTGCCGTCCCAGAAATAGGCATTTGTGTCCGCGAAAGCCTGTTTAAGGGCGGCGGTCTGTGCCTCGCCTGTGCGGCGGGAGGTGGTGATCATGAGACCCGCGCCTGAGGTGCGGGCTAAAAAGGCCAGTTGATCGCCGAGCGCTGCGGCGGTATCGGGGGTGAAGTCGTATAATTTGTTAGCGCCGCCGATCAGTACGGCCACGCGCGGTGTTGGTAAGTTGGCCATGGTGGGGCCCCACTTTTGCGCAGCAGCGGAGAGTTTTTCTGGGGTGACCAGAGACGGGGCGGTGAGGGTTGAATGCACGTTGCGGCCTTCGAGCCGGTCGTGAACAGGGGCCCAAAAGAAATCAAACCACTTGGTCGGCACACGGGGATTTTGCAGGATAACGACAAAGGTTTTGCCGCCTGAGCGTTTTTTGATCATGCGGGCGTGGGGAATGGCTTGGCGACCGGTGGCGATGATCATGTCGGGCCAAGGGGCCTGTAGATCGTCGCGTTTTGGGGCAGGACCCCACGGCGCGAGCCAGCGCCAGGGGGCGGGCAAGGCAATGCGTTTGATCTGAGGCTCTAGGCCTAGACATTGGGCCAATCCTTGGGCTTGGATCTCGTGTCCCTTGGCGTGGGTGGTAAGAATCCAAAGTTTTGTGTCGGCTGGAAGGGTCATTTGGGTCATGATCGTGCGTGATTAGGTCATTTTGTTGCTGAAAATTGTTTCTGAAAAGAGTAATAAGACATTTCAGGGAATGAGTCTTGTGCGATTTGAGACCGCTGTAGAACAAATTGGGCTTTTGACCGCTCAATTTGGCAAGGCGGCGATTGTGCGAAACCTAGTATAAATCTGGGACCAGTAAGACATATGAAGCGTGCTAAATTAGATGACATTGATCTGCATATCTTGCGTGAATTGCAAGCAGATGGGCG
>NVSO02000172.1 GCA_002401305.2 Rhodobiaceae bacterium
GAGCCGGGCACATCGGGTGCGTCCACGCCTAAACGCAGCGCAATCATCGCCCCCAGAGAATAGCCCATCACATCGGGACGCTTGAGCCCAAGGTGCTCGATCAAATTTTTAAGGTCCTGCGCGAGCCCAGAAAGCCGGTACGCCTCAGGGTCATAGAGCAATGCGCTTTGGCCATGCCCGCGCAAATCATACATCACAACTTGGCGCCCCATATCGAGCAACTGCGCAACCCATCCCGGATTGATCCAATTTGCCGCGTGGGTAGAGGCAAACCCATGCACCAGCACAATCGGCGCGCCCTCACCTTCAACTTGGTAGGCGATTTCCACGCCGTCTGATTGAAATTTTTCCATGCCTTACCTCTTGCCCTGCATTTTGGCGATTATGCATATCAGCCCCCTGAGACCAAAGCATAATCTACCAAAACAGAAGACAGCCACGTAACGCCTGCACGCCTGTGAAGTAGGGCCTAAACCTCTGGCACCCGCTGCTCCGACTCTCGAGCTTCTACTGCGTGTATTTCAGAGGACAATACATCTGCACGTCGCGCATCAATCTCGGCGCGCATTTCTTCTTGGCGGGCCTTATCGATTGGAAAGCGCCACATAAAGAACGCAACGATGAGGTTGCAAGCAACTGGCACAAAAACAAAGAGAAGCGCCAAGCCAGTCAATGCAGTTTCGGTATTGTCACCTTTCGAGCTAAAGCCCACCGAATCCAAAATCCAGAACATGACACCAACGGCCATGGCCGCACCAATCTTTTGGCTCAATGTCAGCATGGAGAAAAAGAGGCCAGTACGTCGCTCACCGGTTTCCAATTCATCAACGTCGCCCACATCCCCCATCATGCCCCGGTAGAGCACGGCCATAGAGCCAACGTTCACACCCATGATGATAAGCGCGATGACGTAAATCCAAGTAACCCCGGGCGGCAAAAGCAAAATGAACGGGGTCAGCACCACATTGAAGACAGCAGCACAACACGCAGCCTTGGCCTTACCGAGTACTTTCGCCAGTTTCAAAATGACCGGTACGAAGAGCACGCCCGCAACAAAATAGACCAACAGAAGCGCATATTTCAAATCGCCCAACTGCCAAACAAATTCAACTTCATAGAGGTAAAGGGTGCCAAGCGCTGCGCCGGAAAAACCAGAGAAAAAGTCGCACGTCACAAGCAACAATAAGGCTCGGTTACGGCGCAGGGGCTTAATACCCGCTATAATTGTTTTTCCACAAACCTTCTGAGCTCGGCTCCCTAACCTTCAGGTCATGTTTGAAAGGTTCCCCAACTTGGGAGACAGCAAGCGCAACCGCAATGGGAAGTAGAACAAGAAAGAAAATCCCAATCGCCTGAATGCTCTGCTCAGATTGCACAACCTTTGCGGCTTCAGGTGAAACAGACAAAATCGCTGCAATCGTAATAAGCGGCGTGCCCGCCACCAGAAAGCCTTCGCGAAACCCTTGGATACGCGAGCGCTCATGGTAATCCATATCAAGCTCAGCGCCCCACGACATGTGCGACAAGGTCAACATCGTCCACCCGACATATAGAACGAAAAGCCAGCCGAATAAATAGAGGGCTGTAATCTCTCCACTAGGGAAATAAATCATGTAACCAGACAGCAAGAGCAGCGGAACCGACAACACAATCCAATGGCGCCGACGCCCCCAGCGTGTGGGGAACCTGTCAGATAGAACGCCCATCATTGGGTCGGTAATAACGTCCCACAGCCGTGCCAGAAGAAAAACAGAGCCGACGGTCGCAAGGCTTAAGCCCATAGACCCTTCATAATATTGCGGTAAGAAAACCGTTAGAGGTAACCCGAGAGAGGCAATTGGAATAGCTGGACTTGAAAAGCAGATAAGTTTCCAATTGGATAATCGCTGATAGCTCATGCCGGTATTATTTCCTGTTGTGAAACTCACAAATGCTAACGAGGTCGTATTTGGGTGCAGTGCTTAGGGATCGGTCTGCGGCCTGCCGTTAGAAATAGGCGTGCTCGGGCTCACAGGTTCAATCGTCTGAACAACAATCGCCTCAGCCGCGGCATCCAACACGCGTTTAGCCAGAATCTCACGGTTCGCACGCTGCTGCACTTCCCCAAGGGGGAAATGGGAGAGCATCCATGCAACAATGAGTGAGATGATGAATGACGGCAAAATGTAAATAAGCTGCAATCCAAAGAGAGCGCTCTCCGCATTTTCTTCACCCGTTTTAATGCCCAACCAATCAAGTGCTGACATTGAAAAACCAATAGCAACCGCATAACCAATTTTGTTGGTTGAGGTCAGCAACGCATAAAACAACCCCGTGCGTTGGTGGCCACTTTCAACCGCATCATGGTCCACAACATCGGCCATGATGGAGCGAAAGAGAAACGGACCCGCACCCATATTCACGCCAAGCACAGTCCAGCATAATGCCGCGAGCACCGGATTTCCTTCGGGCAGGAAAAAGATGAGCGGCACCGTAAGGCCACTAAAGAGAGCCGATACAATCACAGCTTTATGCTTGCCAATCCTGTTGCTCAACCAAATAACAGGCGGCACGAACAAAAGACCCGAAACAAAATACACCAGCAACAACACGTTGGAGAACTCCCCCAACATCAATACGTCCAGCGCCAAATAGAGGAAAAGTGAAGAAACAATACCGTTGCCAATACCTGAAAGCAGGTCAGCTGAGAGCAAAACCTGCAAGGGCCGGTTGCGTTTGAGCAATGCGATTGCTTCACGCCATGTAAAGTGATCTGGTTGCGGCGTCTTGACTTCGCCAACAGACGCCACCGCAATCCACACTGTAATGGGAAGAAAAATAATGACAAACCACCCCATCAGCGTGACAGCCTCGGGACGACTTTCCTCGGGTAGAAACAAGCCGGTCAACACGGGGAGAACCAACACGAACACCATGCCAAAAATCAACAGCATTTCGCGTACACCCTGCACGCGGCTGCGCTCATGATAGTCGGGCGTCAATTCAGCGCCCCATGACATGTGCGACACGGTCAGCAACGTCCAACCGATATAAAGAATGAACATCCAGAAAGTCAGATAGATAGCACCTGCCCCTTCAGGTGGCATGAACACCATGAAGACCGACAGCAACATGATGGGTACAGAGGCGACAATCCAGTGCCTGCGTCGTCCCCATCGCGTTTCAAATTTATCGGACAACAATCCAAGAACAGGATCTGTGAACACATCCCAGAACCGCGCGATCATAAAAATGAGCCCGACAGACGCCGCCGACAATGTTGTATTTCTATCGTAGAAATGGGGAAGGTGAACCACCAACGGCAAACCAAGGGCCGATATCGGTGCAGCAGGAAGAGCGAATGCTAAGAGCTTTCCCCACGACAGTCTGCTTTTGGACGTAGAGTTTTGCAGGCTTGGGCTTTCACCCAAACCAGGCTGATCGGTTCCGCTCATATTCAGTCTCCTCCCGACTGTTCACGCTCTTGTTGGCGCGCTTTGCGTGACTATGCACGTCTGACATATAATCAGCAAGCCACCTCTCTTCCATATGCTAGCCGAGCATAGAGCGAAATTCTTGATGAACCGGCGGTTTACACGCCAAGATTAGACTGGGTTTTAGGCACCTGACCCGCTAGGTTAGCAACCGAGTCAGAGACCGATCGAACTGATCTGACAATTTCCATCGACCCGACACATATTTAAAAATGAGCAGCACCATGGCAGGCGAAACCGGCACAAACCCAAAATTCAGTAATGACGAAGGCGTTGAGAAAATCCGCATTGGCGTAAGTGAATTTGAATGCATGGGTGCAAAGTCTCCCAATGATCATCCTCACATCTTTCTAGATATGGGCCATGACGGCGAAATCATCTGCCCTTACTGCTCAACAGTATATGTGAAAGATGCCAGCCTAAAAGCGGACGAGTCTGTACCAGCATCAGCCTTCCGCCACGAAGAGAACGCCAGCTAAAAGCGGCCCGCAGACAATAAATTCGCATTTTGCAAAGACATCCCCATTTTGCAAATCTGTACAATGCAATAAGCAATGCACAGAAGCCGATGGGGGGAAAACGTAAATTGTCGCCTACAAAAAACCCGCATCTTTGCGGGTTTTTTGCATCTATCCGTTCATTCACATTCTGGCCCGATCATTGCTCTCTATATACCAACAGCGATTTGGGAAACCAAAATGCTCAAGGAATTAGAATTCATTTCTGTTGCCACTTGCTTTCTCCCCAATTTGAGCACCCGCACAGAAATGACTAGAGGAGAGTGGCGATCCACCCCGTCTTTGTCACTCTCCTCTCCGCTTTTTTAAATCATCACGCACGCCCACACCCGGTCTGGAGGATCAGGTCATGCTCACTAGACTCAATTTTCTAACCGTATATTTGTTCATGTTTGGGTTTATGCTCGCCTGTGCTGTCATCGTTCCTCCTCTGGCGGTACAGGCGTTCGCACCGGACCAAACGAGAGTGGCAGCAAACACTTCAGTCGAAAGAACACCTTAGTTTCAAGTTTCTTTTCCGACACGGGCCCTAGCGCCAACAGATGCCGCACGCAACTCGCTTTGAGACCTAACAGCGCCGCGCATCATACGTTGGAATTTAGGACACTCTAAATGAGACGGCGCTTGGCAGTCCGCTGCATGACGTAAGCCCTTCCCAATAAGGGTAAGGCGCTTGATGGTTTTATCCACCAACTCCGCTTTTTCCAACAACATCGTCCGGTCAACCTTCGGCCCAGACGGCGTAAACATCTCGCCAATCTCATCGAGCGAAAACCCAGCTGTGCGTCCCAGAGAAATCAACGCCAATTGCTCCAACACATCCGGATCAAACAAACGCCGCAACCCACGACGCCCAGTAGAGCGAATAAGCCCCTTCTCCTCATAATACCGTAATGTCGAGGCTGGCAGCCCAGAGCGTTCAACAACTTCAGCAATATCCATATCGCATCCCATTTTTTCGCTTGACCTCAAGTTAACTTGAACTTGTATCTTGTGCAAATCGAAACGGCGACACATCTCAAAACCCTGTAGGGTGGATAAACACGCAAGACAGTGTCGGCTGACTATTGGAGGTCTTATGGACGCGCATTTTTGGCATCAAAGATGGCAGAAGAATGAAATTGGGTTTCACCAGAGCGACGCCGACGCACAATTGGTAAAGCACTTCCCGCAATTGCAATTGAAAGCGGGCAACCGTGTATTCGTGCCTCTATGTGGCAAAACGCTCGACATCGCCTGGATGCTTGATCAGGGTTACCAAGTTGCCGGAGCCGAGTTAAGCCAGATTGCCATAGAGCACCTCTTCGCAAACCTCGGCATCAAACCCGAAGTCACAATTGTTGGAGCCCTCAAACGCTACAGCGGTGACAACATCGACATCTTCGTAGGGGATATTTTTGAGCTCACAGCCCAAGAGCTTGGAACCATCCACGCCGTTTACGACAGAGCCGCGCTCGTGGCCTTGCCCGAAGAGACGCGTAAAACATATACGCGCCACCTGACCGCAATAACCAATAAGGCCCCCCAACTGCTGCTCTGTTTTGAATACGACCAAAGCCTCATGGCAGGGCCGCCCTTCTCAATCAGCCGAGACGAAGTTGAGGAACATTACGCGGCTACCTACGAAACCATCCTCCTCGAACATGAGATTTTACCCCAACGGGTGAAAGGAAAAGTCGAGGCGATTGGCAGTGTTTGGCACCTAAAATAAAACACCGAGAAAGGGTGGCGGGAAACTCTCCTCCCACCCTTTTCTCCACAAACCGCCTTCATCAACCGATAAGTTACACGTCCCCAAACAATCGAAATACACCGGTGACTGCGAGCATCAATTCGCCCTTGCACGACACCTCCGCATTGATAAAGGCCATGCGCCCCGTCAGCTTTTTGATTTCAGCGGTGCCCTCAATCCATGACCCCGCTTGCGCGCTCGCCACAAATTCTGTGGTGACCGTAATTGTTGCACAATGGCGCCCTGTCGCGGTAACGATCATGTGCCCCAGAAATGAATCCGCAAAGCTGAACAACGCGCCGCCATGTAACACGCCATTGGGATTGTTATGGCGGTCATCAGACGGGAATCCATAGTCAAAGTTCCCGTCTCCCAAGTCCTTCAAATAATAAGGACCGTTCAACGCCATATAGCCTTCTTGATGCGGGAAAGCCTTGAACCCCTTAGGAATTGTAACTGCACTCACGCTTAAAACCTCCCCTTTTAATGCCGCCAACACCCGCGAATTGCCGCGTCTTGATCGGATCATGCAAATAGTATACATTGTATACCTTATTGACGATATACAATGAGTGCTTCCATGACAAACATTGATCCGAAGAATCTTTTTGGTTTCCTCATGCAGGATATCGCGCGCTTGATGAGCCGCACTTTTAGCAACACGGAACACGGCTTTGAGGTGACCCGCGCCCAAGCCCGCGTGCTCGCCTATGTCTCTCTCCTCGAGAATGCAAACCAGTCAGAGGTCGCGGCCTTGATGGATATTCAAAAAATCGCTCTCACGCGCCTTGTGGATGGTCTGGAAGAAATGGGCCTGATTGAACGCCGCCCCGATCCAGCGGATCGCCGCGTACGCAGACTGTACATGCCGCCAAAAGCTAAACAAATTCTCGATGATATTTGGCGCCACCTTTCTGACATTTCAGACGTAGCACTCGCAGCCCTACCCGCAAATCGCCGGAAAGCCTTCATTCAAGATCTCGTCGCAATCCGCCTACACCTCATTAATGAAAATACAAACTCAACAAAGGCAGCCGACATTGCATACCGCAAACTCGGCGCCCCAAAAACCCTCGCTAAAAAAAGGGAATAACAATGAAACGAACACTCATCTTCGCCAGCATCCCCCTAGTCTTGCTGCTTCTTGTCGCAACCATCTATCTGTCCGGCGGTCGCTACATCTCAACCGAAAACGCCTACGTCCGCGCGGGCATCGCCATGGTGAGTACGAGGACATCAGGACAAGTTGAAACGGTTTTTGTACACGAAAACCAACACGTCACCGCAGGAACTCCCCTCTTCGTCCTAGACCTCGAGCCCTTTGATATTGCCGTGGAGCGCGCCAAAGCAACGCTGGATTCAGCCCGGGAGGACATCGCAGTATTGCAATCCAAATACGAACGCCAAAAAGTGCGCCTGACCGCCGCCCATGAAAACCGCGCCTATGCGCAGCGAGAACTCAAACGCGTTAAGGGATTGACCAACGCCTATAATGTGTCGAAAGAACGCGTCTCCCAACGCCAACATGCCTTCGACGCAGCCGTCAACAACGTCGCCACTGCAAAGGCTGATGTGATGAATGCACGCGTTGCCCTAGGCGGTGACGAACATTTGGCAGTAGATGATCACCCCAGCGTTCGCGGCGCCCAAAGCAATCTTTCCCAAGCCAAGCTCAACCGCCGCCACGCAACCACAAATGCAGGCATGGCCGGTATCGTCGCAAAGATCGATTTGCACCCCGGTGAATTTGTTCAAGCAGGACAACCCGCCTTCTCCCTCGTGCGCACCGACGACATTTGGATTGAAGCCAACTTAAAAGAAACCCAGCTTACCAATTTGCGCATCGGCCAATCCGCCACCTTTGAAGTCGATGCTTATCCCGGCAAACACTTCACCGGAGAAGTTATGAGCATTGCGCCAGCCTCAGGCGCTGAGTTTGCTATTCTACCGCCCCAAAATGCGACCGGAAACTGGATCAAAATCACCCAGCGCATTCCGATCCGCTTGCAGATTAATACCGATCAAGACCTGCCGACTTTGCGCGCGGGTATGAGCGTAGAAGTCACGATTGATACCGAAAGAAGCCGCAGCATCACGGATATTTTTTAAACATTCCTTCCGGGCGGAGACTGATCCATCATGGCTATCGACGACACACAAACGTCCCCATCAACGTCAGGCGAAAAAGACAAACCGGGTCACAATGTGCCCGAGACATCTCTCTTGACCTACCCGCATCTGCGCGGCATCTCCATCGCCTTTGTGTTGATGGGCATCATGATGCACAC
>NVSO02000173.1 GCA_002401305.2 Rhodobiaceae bacterium
CCATCTTGTTCTGCACGCTATGACGTTGCCGCCGCTGGATTTTCACCAGCAGGGCGCAAAGTGCGTTGCGCTAAATGCGGTGAGAACTGGCATCAAGAGCCAGAAGAACTTGCTGTTGATGATGTGATTACGGAAGAAGTTGAGGCTGCACCTGAGGCGGAAACGAGCGCACCTGAAGCGTCTGCGCCGCCGCCTGTGCATAATGAGCCTGACATTGAACCTGATTTGGAAGATGACATTTCTTTTGCGGAACCCGATCCAGAGCCGGTTGCCAAGCCTGTAAAAAAGGCCGCTGCGAAAAAACCACCTAAGAAGAAAACACCCAAGAAAAAAACGCCGAAGGCTAAACGAAGTGTTGGGCAGAAACTGGCTGTTGCAGCGGGTTGGACCTTGTTGGCGCTCTTTGTGGGGGGAACTGCTTATGGGTTTTCATCCTATAAAACAGATATTGTGCGTTTGTGGCCTGCCACGGCGACGCTTTATGCCGCGTTTAATGATCCAGTAGATTTGCGCGGAATGGAATTTCAGCAAGTGGCCTATAAGCACGTCTATGAAGACGGCGTGCCGGTTTTGTCTATCTCTGGCCAAGTGGTCAATGTGAGCGATGCGCGTTTGTCTGTGCCCAAGGTGCGGGTTGGTTTGCGCGATGAAAACAAAAAAGAGCTCTATTATTGGACGTTTGGTTTGCCAGAAACCGCGTTGGAGCCTGACCAAAGTGCGGAGTTCGTCACTCGCCTGTCTGCGCCCCCTATTGCGGCTAAAGATTTGGAAATCACCTTTGTGACCCCAGAGAAGCTGCCAAAAAGCTAGGGTGCTTGGAGTAGGCTTTCTATTTTTCCACAGTTTATGTAGATATCTATCTCTCAGGTTGTCTTTGCGGGCAGCTTTCGGGTATTTTGCAATTTGCCTATTTCAAGTTGAGAGAAAATGAATGTCTGATACGGCTAACACTGGTGATCCCCTGCTTGAAGTGCTTTTTAGCGCGGAGGTTCTGGCTGAGCGTATTGCCGCGCTGAGCGAAGAAATGGCACCCATCATTGGTCTCAAACCTTTAGTGATTCCGGTGCTGTCGGGCAGCTTTATTTTTGCGGCTGATTTGTTGCGGGCCTTGCACGGCGCTGGCTTGCGCCCGGATGTGGATTTTCTGTCTCTCTCCAGCTATGGCACGGGTACGCAGTCTTCTGGATCGGTGAAACTTGTGCGCGACATTGAAGTGTCTGCGCAGGGGCGGTCTGTTGTGCTGGTGGATGATATTTTGGAGTCAGGTCGGACATTGTCTTTTGCCAAGGAATTGATGGTGTCACACGGCGCAGATGTTGTTCACACGTGCGTGCTGCTCGACAAACCTGAAAAACATATTGTGCCGATTGAAGCCGACTTTGTGGGCTTTGAGTGTCCCGATGCTTTTGTTGTGGGCTACGGCATGGACCTTGCCCATGGATACCGGGAATTGCCTTTCGTTGGGCAGTTGATCTAACGGTTTGCTAAAACCGTTGCAGCAGGCGATCCAAATAATCTAGTTCACTTTGCGGGCGACCCAATTGGGCAGCTCTGCGGCGCAGCTCTTCTAAAATTTCGCGGGCTTGTTGGCGTTCGCTTTCGTCAGGGATTTCGCCTGATCCTTCTTTTCCTTTGCCGCCGGGTTTTTGAGAACGCCCTAGGGGGTCGGAGCTGGACTTGTCCTTGCCAGTGCCTTGGCCGGACTTGCCTTGGGCCATATCGCCCAAACTTTCCATCAATTGCTCGACCATGGATTGACTGCCTGCGCGCATTTGTTCTAGCGCTTGGCCTTGGGAGCGGGTGGCTTTGTCGGTGCGGCCAGCGTCTAATCGATTGCCGGCTTGCTCCATCGACTTGCCTGCTTTTTTCAAATCAGAAGGAACCTGTGCGCCGCTTTCGCTCAAAGACGTCATGGTTTCTTCGAGTTGCTCGTTGAGCGACTGTTGTGCCGCTTTGAGGTCTTCAAGCGTATCGAGGTCGTTTTGGCTCGGGGTTTGGTTTGGCATGCCCGTAGAGTTTTCATACATGTCATGGGAGAGGTTGAAGGTTTCCTCCATGATTTGTTTTTGTTGATCCATCAGGTCTTGCATCTCGTCCAATGCATCAGACAGGGCTGATTGCTGAGGAGTGGCCGCGGACTTGGGGGCTTGGGTCTGCATGTTCTCCAGCATGTCATTGAGCTGGGAGAGCATGTCGCGGGCTTGATCGCGCGCGCCGGTGTTTGCAAGGTCTTCAATGGTGTTGAGCATGTCTTCCAGATCATTTTGATCAATGCTGTTGCTCTCGCCATTCTGATTGGCAAAGTCTGGACTGCTTTGCCCCCCTTGGGTGTCGGCAAGGGCGTCTAAGTAGCGGGACAGGGCTTGTTTGAGCTCCTGCATAAGTTGGGAAATTTCTGCGTCCGACGCGCCGTCTGTTAACGCACTCATCAAGGCTTCGCGCGCATCGCGTAGTTCTTTTTCGGCGAGCGAAAGGTCCCCATCTTCAAGATAGAGGGCCATGGTCCACAGCATGTCGATGGCGCTGGCGAGTTCAGCCTGAAAAGTACTGCTGTTGATGTCTGCGTGGGTAATGCGCCAATAGACGGAGCGCATGCCCAAATAGATGGAGAAATCTATTTGGCGGGTGTCGGGGTAAATGGAAAATGACTCTAGAAAACCCGCTACGGAAAACCGAGCCTGAGGGTAAAGTGCTAAGCGACGTCTTTGTTCCACGAAGGCTTTTGCAAGAGGTACTGTAAATGTCCGCTCCGGCAAAGTGAGTGTTTGAGGTGTGGTCGCTGTCTTCTGGTTTGCGCCGTCGTGGGCAACCATTTCAACCGTGACGGGAAGGCCCGCCCATGGATGGCTGGTGAGGTCTTGGTAGTGCGTTTTTTTCAGTTTGAGCGGCGGTACGCTGGAGATCGGTATGTCGATATGAGGCGGGCCGATGATGGGGGCAGTTGCAATATTATTTTCTTCGGCACGCTCGTCAGATTTTTGGGTTTGAAAGAGAGTGCCTTCGCCTAAATGAACCGATGGGTCGAGGGTGAAATTGGCTTCTACGGATGTCAGGCCAAAATCATCGGTTGCGGCAAAATCAAACCGAAGGGAGTTGCGCTGGGTAGGGGTGATGGGTGTGGTGAGGGTGAGTGTTGGGGGAAGGTCTGGTGTGACGCTAAAATGCCATTCTCCCAAAGTTTTCCCGCTTTGGCTGACCTCAATGGTTTGATCGGCGGTGAGGGCAAAACTGACTTCATAGGTTTTTTGTGTGGATGTGGTCTTGGGTTCGCGGATTTCCACA
>NVSO02000174.1 GCA_002401305.2 Rhodobiaceae bacterium
GAGGCACTTATGATAACCGACCAGGTGAAGCACGCATTTGAAGAGGTCCTACAAGCCCCTTTCAATTCGGAGCAAGGCGACACAAACGCCTACCGAGCCAAGCTCAAAACAGCCGTAGATCAAATGCTTACTGACCACGGCGATGTCGTAGGTCCTCAATTTGAGGAGCTGTGCTCTCAAGTGTTGGCTAAACGATCAGATATTCAGCGCCCCGCAGGTGCAAGCGCTCTAGAAGCGATTCGTCAATTCTGTGCCGAGCATCAAGCTGAGTGGAAGAAGACCCTGGGTTTTGGCGAGGACGGGGCTGGCATGCTGAGCATGAGTGCCTTTTTGGCTCACCAATACCCTCTACCAGAATTCTATGGGGCCATTGCTTCTGCGCTTGGCCGCGCGGCTTATGCAGGGGCACTCTCCATTTTGCCAGTGTATGACGCCTTGGCTCGCGGTTGGTATGCTGACCTTTCCCAACCTCAAAAAGAGGTGGATTTGTTGACGCAAGCCAAGGATCCGGAAAACATCCTTGCGAAAAGGGGTCGCCTTCCAAGCGGTCTCATGGAAAAAGTGTGGAATGTTGTGTCCAACCCTGATGCAGGGGGCGATGCGCTGAACTTCACCCAAACAATCGCGTCATTTGGGATTGAATGTGATGCGCCCTATCAAGTTGAAAGTGAGCAAGCCTTGTTGCGCCACCCCGGCATGGTGGATGCGGTAGCTCAAACTCTACCCACGACAATAGAGATCGAGGAGTTGAGTGAATGCTCTCAAGGCACACTGGGGCATGGGTTCTATCATCTTATTACAGACAATAATTTCGATGTGGAAGTGATTGACCCCTCAACGTTATTTGGTCCCTTAGGTGCTGCGTTGTCCCCCACCGAATGGATGAACCGGCGGGTCCTGCAATTGCACGACGTATGGCACATTGCTGGCGAGTTTGGACAAAACGCTGAGGGCGAAATTGGCATATCTGGATTCCAGTTGGCGCAATTGGGTCAGCAATATTCAGCCAACTTTTTGGCTACAATCACGTTCATGTCTGTCATGCAATTTCCCTCAGCGATTGAGCTCGTTTTGTCCCACACCATGGATGGCTGGCGGCGTGGTCGCCAAACCCCGCCCCTTGCATTAGTTGCTTGGGAAAGCATGTGGGATATCCCCTTAGATCAGCTTAGAAAGGATCTAAACGTCGCGGCCTGATTGATCGTAAAATCTTAAAATCACTCAAAGCTCAGTAATTTCAATGGTTTAAACCATCTTGACGGGTGTGTCATTTTTGGTTTCACCATTGAAATTCGTGCTATAGTATCCCCATACAAATTAGAGGGTTGAACCAAGATCGCATGAAGCGACGGACTGACCCATGGAGGATACAATGAGTAAAGCAGCAATTGCCGACGCTAATGATTTTGCCGCAACCGCCACAAAATCTGATGTGGAAGAGATCCAAGCCGCGGCGCGCGTCCGTGCGTATTCAATGCCCTTGGAAGATATTGATGTAAGTGACCAGACGTTATTTTTGAACAATACGATCTGGCCCTATTTCGAACGTCTGCGTAAAGAGGATCCTGTTCACTTTAATGCCGAAAGTGACTACGGGCCTTATTGGTCGATTACGAAATACAAAGACATCATGGCCGTAGATACCAACCACGCCGTTTTCTCATCTGAGTCTGGCCTCGGCGGCATCACCATTCGTGATCCAATGGATGACTTTCGTCTTCCCATGTTCATCGCGATGGATCAGCCCAAGCACGATGCCCAACGTAAAGTGGTAAGCCCGATTGTGGCACCTAACAATCTGGATAAGCTTGAAAGTGTGATCCGGGAGCGTGCATGCACAATTCTCGACGACCTACCGATCGGCGAAGAGTTTGACTGGGTAGACCGCGTGTCCATCGAGCTGACCACGCAAATGCTCGCAACCTTGTTTGATTTCCCGTGGGAAGACCGTCGCAAGTTGACCCGCTGGTCCGATGTGGCGACCGCAGATCTAGACTCCGGCATTATTGATAGCATGGAGCAGCGCCGCGAAGAGCTACGCGAGTGCGGTGAATATTTCATGCGCTTGTGGAATGAACGCGTCAACGCGCGTGAGCCTGGGGGCGATTTGATCTCCATGTTGGCGCACGGTGAATCGACACGCAACATGCCGTTCGAAGAATTCCTCGGCAATCTGATTTTGCTGATTGTGGGTGGTAATGACACCACTAGGAACTCCATCACCGGCGGCGTGTACGAAATGGACCGGAACCCGGGTGAGTTTGAAAAACTAAAAGCCAACCCAGAGCTCATTCCCAACATGGTCTCTGAGATCATTCGTTGGCAGACACCGCTCGCTCACATGCGTCGGACAGCTTTGGAAGATACAGAGCTTGGTGGCAAAAAGATCAAGAAGGGCGACAAAGTCGTCATGTGGTATGTGTCGGGTAACAGAGATGACGAAGTAATCCCGGATGCCGATGAGTTCATCATTGATCGCCCGCGTGCACGTAATCACTTGTCATTTGGCTTTGGTATTCACCGTTGTGTGGGTAACCGTTTGGCTGAAATGCAGTTGCGCATTATCTGGGAAGAAATTCTAAAACGCTTCCCAACCATCAAAGTTATTGGAGAGCCAAAACGCATCTATTCCAACTTTGTAAAAGGGTATGAATCCATGACGGTGATCATTCCTGAGAAATACTAAGCAGAATCTTTAGTCAGCTTGAACCGCCTCCTTCTCCCGAAGGGGGCGGTTTTGTTTTGGAAATAACAACCTTGACCAAAAGTCAGGATAGTTTGCGAACTCCTCAAAAAAGTGACCGCACAGCTTAGCTGACCTCTCGACTCAGTGCGTTCCTCCTCGTATGAAAGAGTCCTATTTGATTGGGAGAGAAGAAAATGGAACCGTTTAAGATCGCCACACTCGCAGATATTGAAGCAGTGGAGGCAACCCCGTGGGAGGCGCGTGAAAAGGCGACATCTACGTACGATATCTTTGCACAAAGCGCCCATGACTACGGCGATGCCCCGGCTCTGACATTTGTCATGACCGGTGCCCCGGATAGCAAAGCTTATACGTCCTCCTATTCCCAATTATTTGCAGACATTACTCAGACAGCAAACCTGTTCCATGCGCATGGCATCAACAAAGACGACGTCGTGTCCTATTTGCTGCCCAACTTGCCAGAAACCCATCACGTCATTTGGGGTGGTCAGGCAGCCGGCATCGTCAACGCGGTCAACCCCTTGCTCGACAGTGAGCACATCATCGGCATCATGAATGCGGCACAGGCAAAAATATTAGTCACGCTGCCACCGTTGCCCGGGCAAGACATGTGGGAGAAGGCAGCCCAAGTGGCGGCCAAGGTGCCGACGTTGGAAAAAATCTTTGTCGTCAATCCGTTGCGTTATGTAGAAGGCATGGAAGATGCGCCGCTACCGGTCCCCGCCTTGGACGGGATTGAGGTCCTCGATTTTGCAAGTGAGCGCGCCAAGCATCCAAATGATCAATTAATCAGTAAACGCGTTTTTGAACATGAAGATGTCTGCGCCTACTTCCACACAGGCGGCACCACTGGCGTGCCAAAACTTGCGCTGCACACCCATGCAAACGAAGTCTACATGGCGTGGGTCTTCTCCAATCTAGATATGTCCGCAGCCGGCGAGGCCTTCATTTGCGGCCTGCCACTCTTCCATGTGAATGCGGTGATTGTAACAGGCCTTGGTACATTCCAAGGCGGCACCCATGTCATTTTGCTCACCCCTCAAGGATACCGCGCACCAGATGTGATCCCCAATTTTTGGAAAACAGTGGAGCGCTTCAAGGCCGTAAATTTCTCTGGCGTCCCAACCATCCTCTCCGCACTGCTCGAATTGCCGCGCGACGGCATAGACATCTCTTCGTTGAGATTTGCAGGCTGTGGGGCAGCGCCTCTGTCGCAGGAGTTGTTTGACCGCTTTGAAAAAGCCTCAGGTCTCTCCATCTTGGAAGGCTACGGCCTAACAGAGGGAACATGTGCCAGTGCGATGAACCCGCCGCACGGTGAACGCCGCTGTGGCTCGGTGGGCCTGCGCCTGCCGTACCAAAAAATCGCCACAGCCATACTCAAAGAAGACGGGTCATTGGACCATTTCTGCGGTGTCGATGAACCCGGTGTCGTTCTCATTTCAGGCCCCAATGTCATCAGGGGCTATAAACAAGAGCACGCCACCAAAGGGTTGATTTTGGAAGGTGAGTGGCTCAACACCGGTGACCTTGGTCGCCTTGATGCGGAAGGTTATCTCTGGTTGGTCGGTCGGGAAAAAGACTTGATCATTCGCGGTGGTCACAACATTGACCCCGCAGCGATTGAAGAGCCTTTGGCAACACACCCCGATGTTGCCTTAGTCGCCGCTATTGGCCAAGTGGACGCTTACGCTGGTGAAGTGCCAATTGCATATGTCACTTTGCGCCCCGGTGCCACCGTCACAAGTGACGCATTGGTTGGGTTTGCCCGAGAAAACATCTCCGAGCGGGCCGCCATTCCAAAGCGCGTCATAATCATTGAAACCATGCCTGTTACCGCAGTTGGCAAAATCTTTAAGCCGCCCTTGCGCGTGGAAGCTGCAAGTTGGTCGCTTCAAGAAGCCCTCACTCAGGCCAATCTGAAAACAGGCCTAACGGTGCGCAATGATCCCAAGCGAGGCTTGGTTGCGACATTGTCTGGTGAGGGTTTGAACGAAGCTGTGAGCGCCCTTAAAGGATTCCCGGTTTTGTTCGAGCAATAAGTCACGCGCGCCTTAAGAGGGGATGAGATTATAAATGCCGATCAAATGACAAATTTGGTCGGCATTTTGTTACAGCTGACTGGGCCGCAGGAAAGCTTGGGGCCCTAGGCCATCCTCTTTCCGACTGTTCCACAAGGTCCAGAAATTCGCTTTCCACTGCTTGGCTTCAGTGGTCTGGTTTGGATAATGCTGTGCCACAAGCGACAAAACTTGCTCTCTTTCAAGCGGAACACTGTTTGAGAAATTGCCAAACCCAGCATTGAGATAGACAAATTCGCGGGTCACAAAGGTTGGTCCCTTTGTCACGGTATTAGTCACCGCACCAGTTGCCAGTTCATCCGTCGAAATTTCCAAAGTCAGATCATCAGCGCCGTCTCTGTTAAAGTCAGCCAGCGCCAACCGCCTATGAGCGAGCACTCCATCGGGGGTGGCGCGCGGCAAGCGGGCGGCAAGCGGTAGCGCGTCAGTCGCGTCAAAGAAGGTGCCCGACCCATCATTCACCAAGAGCCGAAGAACAGTTGGTTGGGCCAAGTAAAGCGGTTGATGAGGCTGCGTCCCAATAAGGAGGTCGAGGTCGCCGTCCGCATCAATGTCACCGTGGGCAACAGACCAAACTGTCCAGCGTGGGTTAAGCCATGCTGAATGTTCAGGCAACGCGTCTTCAGAAACATAGTCGAGCTTGCCTTCTGCGTTGCTCATCAGCAGCACAAGCGGCTCGCCAGCCCCTCCATCATTACCGGGAGCCATAAAGATGTCGTCACGGCCATCATCATTGAAATCAGCGATCAAGACATGCGTGGGTGAGCGACGAACCATACGTTTGTCCGAGCTGTCGATCATATCAGTGGAACCCAGTCCCCCAGGCCCAAGCGTGACATAAAGGGTCGGCGGTACATCCGCGTAAGGTGCACTTGATTTGGTGGACGCCCAAAGCACTAAATAATCTTGGCGATGGTCACCGTTAAATTCGCCTTTGTAGACACTAGCCGGCACCAAATCATCACGCGGCGGTGGGGGCAGGTCTAACGAAGAGATATCCACATCGCTCAATTGTTTGGGCAATTGCGGCAGCAGGGGCATCCGCTTAGCCGACATCGATGTTGCCTGATTTTCCAACAAAGCTTGTTGAGCAACAATTTCTGCAGACAGAGCCGTCAAGGTAACGAGCTCGGGAGCCGGCATCAGCGCCAAATCAGCAACGGCGAAGCTGAACGGCGCATCGGGAATGTAGGGCGCAAACATTTTGGCCATGAGTGCGCCAGAATAAGGTGCCCCCGGCTGGTAGGACAATGCCCTAACAGCCGTGCCTGGCGAGACAGGGGCGCCCGGCTGGTAACCCAGCAGGGAAGTGCTGAACGCCACCGTGAACGGGGCTTCAGGTTGATAGGTGGAGAGGCTCGCTGCCAAATAATGTGTCAACGGCGCTTGAGGTTGGTAACGCAACGTTGCACCTGCACTGGCCAAAGCGAGAGGTGATTGCGGTTGGTACGTTAAGGCCTGATGCGCCACCAAATGCGTCATCGGAAGCTCAGCTTGGTAACGCAAGCTCACCGTCACGCTCTGCGCAGACAGCGGAGAGGTCGGCAAATACCGAAGGCTATTATGGGCATCCAATAAAGTGAATGGCAATTCGGGAAGTCGAGTAAAGCTGAGCTGTGCAAAATGCTCGGTCATCGGCGCATTTGGCAGATACTGAAGGGCCTGCTCAGCAGCTGCGATGGAAATTGGCGCCTGTGGCTGATAGCGCAAGGTGGCTACTGCGAGGCTGCCGCGCACCGGCGCGCTTGGGAGGTAGGCAAATGTGGGGGTTGCCCCTGCGACCGTGAACGGTGCTTCAGGAATGCGTGCAAATAACGGCGGCAGGTTACCCTGCGTGATAGGCGCTTGAGGTTGGTACGCCAAAGACAAGTGCGCAATTGAATATCCGAAGGGTGCCTCGGGGTTACGATTTAGCAATGAGCGCATGTGCGCAGGGCTAAGCGGGGCAGTGACATCGTAGGTGAGGAAGGCTCTCGCGCTGGTAAGCTTGAAGGGCGCACTCGGTGCGTGTTTCAGAAGCTCTGCCGCTGTCAGGAGAGTGAATGGGAATTCCGGTAGCCGCTTGAGTGCATGATGGGCGGAGAGGGCGGCGATCGGCGCGTTCGGCTGATACCGCAAAGCCGCTTCACTCAGAATGAACGTCACGGGGGGATTCGGCTGATATCGCAATATTACGGAAACATCGACCGTAGTGAACGGAAGTTCGGGTAGTCGCTGAAGGGCGACACTCATTACAGCGCCATCGAGCGGAGCGGAGGCTTGATAGCGCAACATGGTTTTGGCGCTGGCAACGGCCACGGGGGATGAAGGGGCGTAGCGTAAGGCTGATAACGCATCAAGGTATGTGAATGGAAGTTCAGGCTGTCGTGTAAGGGCCAGCTGAGCGACATGTTTGCTCATGGGAGCGGCCGGTTGGAACGCAAGACTAAGGCGCGCCAGCGCAGGGCTAACAGGTGAATGAGGCAAATATAGGAACGTGCTGCGTGCGACGGCGACGGTAACAGGGGCCGTAGACTGGTAGCGCATCAGATTGGCAACCGAGTTTGTCGAGAAAGGCGCGCTCGGTTGGTGCATGAAAGTACGCGCGACAGTCGCCACGGAGAACGGTGGTTCAGGAATGCGCCGAAGTAGTTTTCTCATGGCGCGCGGTGTAAGCGGCGCTGCAACTTCATAAGAAAGGGCCGCCTGAGCTGCGGTCAAGTCGATCGGCGCGGTTGGCATGTGGCGAAGAATATATACTCCGTGCGCATATGTGAATGGGGGTTCGGCTAAGCGGTCGAAGGAACGCACAATAGTTCTAATGCTGAGCGGCGCTTGTGGTTGATAACTTAAACCGGCATGGGCAGTTCGCAGGGCAATAGGAGCACTCGGTTGGAAACGAAGTGTTTGGTGAGCCGCTGCCACGGTGAAGGGAGCTTCAGGCTGTCTTGCGAGTAAGCCTCGCATTACCCGAGAGCTAAGCGGGGCGGTCACACGGTAGTTGAGTGCGTTGTAGGCTGCCAGTTGTGTGAGGGGAGGCGAGGGTTGAAACCCAAGGGCGCTCCGCGCAAGCAGCGGACTGAAGGGAGATTCCGGAATGCGTGTGAAGCTGGATGCGGCAACTTTCCCAGAAAGAGGAGCTGAGGGAAGGTAGCGCAGGGTAGACGCGGCACTCATGTAGGATATCGGCGCATTGGGTGCGCGTCGCAGTGCGGTTGCCGCCAAGGAATAGGTAGCCGGCGATGAAGGCTGAAACGTCAAAGCCCGTGATGCCGCGATCCCGGTAAGGGGGGCCGACGCACTGAACCGCAACGCAAGGGCTCCAGCTTGTGCGCTCAACGGCGCCTGAGGTTGATAGGAAAAAGCGAAATCTATCAGGTCGGCTGAAAGAGGGGCGCTAGGCTGATAAGTGAAAGCGCGGCGCATTATTTGAGGTGTGAACGGAAGTTCAGGAGATGCCTTGGTAGCCAATTTTCTTTTTTGGCTTTTGGAGGCTTTGGGCGCTGCTTCAATCACCAGGGGCTTTTTCGGTGTAACGGGTTTTTCTTGGGCAACCGGTGTTTTCCGCGCAACCGGTGTGGGCGCCACTTTAGGAGCCCGAACCTCTTGTGGCGGAACCGCAGGTGCAAGTGCAGGTACAGGGGCCGCAGGAGAGGCGAGCGCCGCAGGACGCTTCAACCGAAGCACCGGCCAACCGGTTCCAGGTTCACGCGGTGCGTTGGCATCCGGTAAATTGATAATAATACTGGGGTTTGAAAAATTGACCGCATCTCTAGGACGCACGACGGGCTGATTGGTGTTCAACCGTGGCGGCAACCGCAATTTGATACGCTGAGTTGCGCTCAAGGGCGCGTCGTGACCCGTGTTAGCGCTATCTGCGTCGTGCAAATCTTCCTGAACCCCAAGGGAGGGAGGCCATTTTAGTTTGAGTTTTTCAGGGGAGGCTTGAGCAGAAAGATCCGGAATCGCGAAAAACGATGCGAGGGAAATTCCCAAGACCGTTGCCCCGATGTATCGGAAAACCTGCTTTACCAGCATCTCACACCTTTAAATACAACCACCTAGCAGGTCTCGCCTGTCTGCTCGTGGGAGCACCATTTTGATGGAATTTGCCTAACGGCTGGTAAAGAACGCCAAATAAACTGACCCTTTTAGTCAATTTGTTAAGCCGCAATTTACCCTTGTAAACCGATGCTTTAACCCCCAAGTTTTAACGGCGATCACGCTGCATGGCCGCAAAGGGAAATGCTACCTTCAGGTTCCCCTGAGCAAATAGACAGACATGCGCGAACCCCGATCAGCCAAGTGGATTGTCGATGCCGAGATCACGTTGAGGCCGCCCGTCAGGGGGCTTTGAGAAAGGACCGAAATGACCCGTGTGGTTCAATTTAATAGCCCCTTTTTGCTGGGGTTCGACCAGATTGAGCGTTTGCTCGACCGGGTGACAAAATCAGCCGAAGGCTACCCCCCTTACAATGTCGAACAGCAGGTGACGCAGGAGGGCCAAAAGCTCTCCATTACACTGGCTGTCGCGGGGTTTGAGCCGACCGATCTGTCTGTGACCATCGAGGAGCGCCAACTCGTCATTCGAGGGCGCCAGAGCGAGGATGAGGACAAAACTTTCCTCCATCGCGGTATTGCTGCGCGCCAGTTTCAACGGACATTTGTGCTGGCAGATGGTATGGTAGTGGACAAGGCCAAGTTAGAAAATGGATTATTGGCCATTTCCTTGTTCCGGCCGGAGCCCTCCAGCCTGATCCAAACGATTCCGATTACACAAGCTTAGGCGTGTAAAATCACCCATTTAAAACCATGTGTTTGAAGAATTAGCGTTCAAAGGAGTAAGACATGCACAATTCATTTGAAGATACGTCCGCAAAAATCGGCGAGAACATGAGCCAAGAAGCCTTACTGGCTTTGGGTGTGCAAAA
Organism: Rhodobiaceae bacterium; assembly: GCA_002401305.2. Classification (GTDB taxonomy): domain Bacteria; phylum Pseudomonadota; class Alphaproteobacteria; order Parvibaculales; family Parvibaculaceae; genus NORP139. The sequence goes on from NVSO02000174.1 coordinate 9,699, forward strand.
GATGGTCTACATCCGTGAAACCACACTGGAAGAGCTGGGCGAGGAGCTGCAGGCGCAGATCACAGTCGAAGAAGGCGAAGTGCTCTTCGGCGTCTTTGATGCCGATGGCTCGCCCCTTGCCGTTCTTAACGACCGAGATGCGGCATTTGCTGGCGCACGCCAGTACAATTTTGAGCCCGTCAGCGTTCACTAAAAACAACGCCGCGTTCAAATGCTGAGCCGTGACGTAAACCGCTGTAGCAAGCCGCCGCGGACCACTCCTAGGCGGCAGTGGTTGCGGACGGCTCAGTCAAAAGGGCGTAGAGGGCGGCGGTGTCTTCCGTGCCGCGTAGTTTTTCTACAATGGAGGGGTTGCGCAACAACCGAGAAATGCGGGCCAATGCTTTGAGGTGGTCAGCGCCAGCTGTTTCTGGTGCGAGCAGTAGAAAAATCAAATCCACAGGCCGGTCATCAATTGAGTCGAAATCAATCGGCGTATCTAGGCGCGCAAACAGGCCGTAAAGCCGAGTGGCTTCTGCAAGTTTGCCATGGGGAATTGCAATGCCCTGGCCAACACCAGTAGACCCAAGCCGCTCGCGTTCGAGCAGCGTTTCAAATATATGACGTTCAGACAGGCCTGTAACCTCAGCGGCACGTGCGCTGAGTTCTTGCAGAGCTTGTTTCTTGCTGCTGACTTTCAGGTGGGCGACAACGCCTTCTGGAGCAACGAGATCCTGCAGATCCATTTTAATTCCTATATTCCATACCAGTCGCCCGGCGCCATTTCCGAAGAATCGGATACAACGCCGGGCAAACAATAGTCAGAGACCTATCACCGATAGCTCTTATCTGTAAGCAGAATGAGAAACGCCCTATAAAGTGGCGGATTCCCGCCCTGCATCAATCCAGCCGATGTGGCCGTCATCCCGGCGATACACCAAGTTGACACCTCCACCGGAATTTCGAAAAATCACAAATGGCACGTCAGAAATGTCCATCTGCATGGCCGCATCACTTACAGCCAAAAACGGTATCGCTTTTGTGCTTTCAGAAATAACCACCGGCTCTAGGGGGGCATCCGAAGTGTCGTCAAATTTATTCGCTTCCGAAGCCAGCGTAACATAGGGTACGTCGAGAGCAGGCAAAGGTGACTTATTCTCGTTGTGATGGTCTTTCAGTCGGCGTTTGTAGCGTCGCAAGCGCGTCTCCAAGCGCTCAAGAGCCGCATCAAAACAACCATAAATATCGCCGGTGCTGGCTTGCGTATTAAGCCGCATTCCGGAGCTTAGATGAACCGCGCAATCGGCACGAAATTCATGTCCGCGTTTGGAAAAGGTGACTTGCGCGTCGACTGGTCTACCAAAGTATTTTGTAACACTTGTGCTCAATCGATCTGTCACATGTGAACGAAGCGCATCTCCGATGTCGAGATGAATGCCTGTCACTTGTACCTGCATGCGAGAACCTTTCTGGGCGCTATCGGGCTGAAAAACAAACCCTCATGCCCACCACTGGATTACGGGAACCTCAAGACGAGGCCGTGTAGATCGGCTTTGTCTGCATTCCAGACAAACCATGCATATGCATATCAACACGCAACCAATAGTGAGGTGAAAAAACTCACCGCCAACAGTCGGGAAAACCCATACAAAGGGAGCACCTAACCACTGTCCATTTTACTGGTCCTATCGACCCGATTGCCAGTTTTCCTTCACATCCCAAGGCTGCACGTCAGCCTACGGAAGTAGAGCGAACGGAAACTAGTGATCAGGCTCCAGAGTGTCAACAGAGCACTGCAGGAACGAAATAAAACGCAAACAAAACAACAACTTAGTATAGGAGGATCAGGGGAGGAATCAAAGCGATTTACGCAAAAGCTTTCTTCTCGCGTCGACGTTGTACCGAAGAGGGAATGTTCAATGCTTCTCGGTATTTGGCAACTGTTCGGCGCGCAATATCGATGCCTTCGTCTTTTAATAGAGCAACGATACGGTCATCCGAAAGGATCTTTTTTGTATCTTCTTGTGCAATGAGATCTTTTATTCTGTGGCGCACAGATTCTGCAGAATAAGCATCTCCGCCAGAAGTGGAGGCGATAGAGGAAGAGAAGAAATACTTCAGTTCGAAAATCCCGCGTGTCGTTCCCATGTACTTATTAGAAGTCACGCGGCTGACGGTGGATTCGTGCATGGAAATCGCATCCGCAACGGTTTTCAAATTCAGCGGCCGCAAATGACTCACCCCGTGGGTCAGAAAACCATCCTGTTGGCGAACGATCTCTGTAGAGACTTTTAGAATAGTACGGGCACGTTGATCTAGACTTTTCACCAACCAATTGGCATTTGCAAGGCAGTCGGTAAGATAGGTTTTGGTCTCTTTGTCCCGGGAGCGGCTCGCGACTTCAGCATAATATTGTGAGTTCACAAGGACGCGCGGCAACGTTTCGGTATTCAATTCAATCGCCCAGCCGCCATCAATTTTGTTGCGCACAAAAACATCTGGCACGATGGGCTGAATCGGTTCGGCCCCAAATGCATGACCCGGCTTAGGGTCGCAGTTACGCACGTCTTCAAGCAGGGAGGTCAAATCCTCTTCGTCAATATCACAAACTTTCAACAGCTTGCTCAACTCACGACGGGCAAAAAGTTCCAGGTTTTCCAGAAAAAGCGCCATCACCGGATCAAACCGGTCTTTCTCGATCAGTTGGAGTGTGAGGCATTCTTTTAGGTCGCGCGCAAACACGCCAGTTGGCTCAAAGGTCTGAAGTTTAGCAAGCAACAGCTCAAGCTCTTCAATAGGCACCCCCAGCCGGTCGCTAGACTCTTCTAAAGTCTCCGTCAGGTAACCCGCTTCAGTGAGTTGATCAATAAGATAGGCGCCAATGAAGCGTTCGCGTTCTGATGAAATGGCAACACTAAGTTGCTCGGTCAGATGCTCTTTGAGGTCGAGTTCTTTGGTGAGCGTGCTTTCAAAACTTCCCTCTCCGTCAAAAGACCCGCCGCTGCTGGTCTTCGAGGACTGCCAATCAGAACTGCTTGATTGAGGCCCAGCCTCTGCAGCCGCTGTATCATTGGCACGGTCCGCTTTGGATTCATCCGCATACACATTATCGTAGTCGGTGTCTAAATCGCCTTCCGGTGCAGGCGGTGCTGTGTCTTCGCTCACTGTCAGAGGGGCTGGTTCAATATCGCCCCCCGCCTCGGTTTTGGAGGCATTGTCTAAATAGGTTTCGCTGTCTCCGTCGCCTTGTTCGCCGCGGTCGGGTTGGCCGTCTTCATTAGAGGGCTCAAGCAGCGGATTGCGCTCAAGCTCCTGCTCGACATAATCGGTGAGTTCAAGGTTGGAGAGTTGCAACAGCTTAATAGCCTGCTGCAATTGC
>NVSO02000175.1 GCA_002401305.2 Rhodobiaceae bacterium
CGTTTCATGGCTCGCTGTGGCCATGTTGCTGGTGCAATTTGCCATCGTCCTGATGCGATATGTTTTTGGGGTCAATTACATTTGGTTCCAAGAATCTATTCTCTACATGCACGGTTTTCTCTTCATGCTGACGGCAGGCTACGCGCTGTTGCATGATGAGCATGTGCGCGTTGACATCTTTTACCGCGAAGCATCCCGACGCGCCAAAGCGACAGTCAATTTGCTGGGCAGTTGCCTGCTCCTTTTGCCGTTCATGACATTGGTTTTCTATACCTCTTTCGGCTTTGTTATTAATTCATGGGCTGATCTAGAAGGCTCGACCGAAACAAGTGGCATTCAAGGTGTATACCTCCTCAAATCCGCCATTCTCATATTCGCAGTGTTAGTTGGACTACAAGGCATCTCCCTCGCGATCCATTCCGTAAGGATTTTGCGTGGCGAAGAAGAAGCCCTGGACGACCACGAAGAGGCAGTTCTGTAAATCATGGAAATTTCCGAAACCCTCGACCTGCTTATGTTTGGCGCGGCCTGTCTATTTTTACTCTCCGGCTACCCGGTTGCCTTCACCCTTGCCGGTGTGGCTCTCACGTTTGCAATGATTGGCATCGGCCTCGATGTCTTTCAATTTCGCGACCTGTTGGTGATCCCCAACCGTATCTTTGGGACCATGACCAATGAAATCCTCATTGCCGTGCCGCTTTTCATTTTTATGGGGACCATGCTGGAGCGTTCCAAAGTTGCCGAAGAGCTCCTAGAGAACATGGGCAGGCTCTTCGGCTCGCTTCGCGGTGGCTTGGGCATTTCCGTGACGATCGTGGGCGCCCTTCTGGCAGCCTCAACAGGCATCGTCGGCGCCACAGTCGTCACCATGGGCCTTCTCTCGTTGCCCACCATGCTCCGGCGCGGCTACGATCCAGCTCTGGCCACAGGATCCATTGCGGCGGCAGGTACCCTTGGTCAAATCATTCCGCCCTCCATCGTATTGGTGTTGCTGGGCGATCAGCTCTCAAACGCCTACCAGCAAGCCCAGCTCGAAATGGGAATCTTTAATCCCAAAACCATGTCGGTGGGCGACCTCTTTGCAGGTGCGCTCATACCCGGTTTCATGCTGGTGGGCCTGTATATTTCTTACCAAATATATCGCGCCATCATTGATCCAGACTCGTCTCCCGCCATTCCACCAGAAGAGAGCGATGCAGATCTCAAGGAACTTTATAAGCGCACCCTCCAAGCGCTGCTTCCCCCGATCATTCTCATCATCTCCGTCTTAGGGTCGATCCTTGGAGGTATTGCCACCCCAACAGAAGCCGCCGCAGTAGGCGCTGTGGGCGCGACACTTCTTGCTGGATATAGACAGGCGCCGTCACAACGGCCCGCCTTAGGAGCGGGCCTAGGCCTCGTTCTTCTGCTGGTCCTTGTCAGCCAGGTAGACATGCGATTGGGACGTGAAAGCGTCACCTTTATCGAACAAATTTCAATCTACGCGGCTTTCGGCCTCATAGGCCTCATCACCTGGGGTGTCGCCAAAAGCATGGCGCAGCTGCACAAGACAAGTGTGCTCTCTGATGTCGCCCGCGCCACCACCAAAGTAACCGCGATGGTCTTTATCATCCTCATTGGTGCAGCTCTATTCTCAACAGTCTTTAGAGGATTGGGCGGAGACGACATGGTGCACGAGTTTCTCACCGACATGCCCGGCGGCGTGGTGGGTGCCATGATCATTGTTATGGCTGTGATGTTCGTGCTTGGCTTCTTTCTCGACTTTATCGAAATCACCTTTGTCGTGGTGCCGATTGTTGCGCCTATTTTGCTGATGATGGGCGTAGACCCCGTCTGGTTAGGCATTATGATGGCCATCAACCTGCAAACTTCCTTCTTAACGCCCCCATTTGGGTTTGCTCTTTTCTATCTACGAGGTGTTGCTCCCTCATCCATTCGCACAACACAAATCTATCGGGGGGTGGCCCCCTTCATTGTCATTCAACTTTTCGCACTGCTCATTCTCGCACTTTTTCCAGAGCTCGCGACATGGTTGCCAGAAGTCATTTTTGGCAAGTAGCCATTTTTGATAAGTAGTCATTTTAATAAGTAGGAGAGATCCCCGTGGGATATTTCAGTCGTTTTCTAAAGCCGGGCCAAGGCCTTCCGCCTATGGTCCGAAGCACGTTGATCCTCGTGGTGGCTATTGTTGTCGTTGGCCTAGTCCTTGACGGCGGCTACATCGACATTGAGGATCCAGACAAAGTAACGCTCACTGCGCGATTTGGGCCCTTAGAAGGGGATATTTACCCTCTCATAGTCATTGCACGCGTGCAAAACATCTCCGACGAGCCAATGAGCCTCACATCTCCAAATCCGTGTGATGTTTTTCGCTGGTTCCTGCTCGACGAGCACAATGACTTCATCCAGTCAAAGCCACAAGACGCCTGTACGCAAGTCGCAATGTCCACGCACCTCGCGCCGGGGAAATTCCAAGAGACAGAATTTATTCTCCCCATCGATGCGCGCCGGGTTGAACCAGGCGGAAACCTACGCCTGCGTTACAGATACTGGGGCCTCGAAGGCCAAACTAAATTCGTCTTCGAACTTCCACAATAAGGTCAAGGCGCCCAGCTAGAACTTAGGCCCAAAGGTTTCCTGTCGAGGGTAGCCTTTGGGCGGCAAACGCCCGGCTTGAGCGCGCGCGCCCATCCACTCTCCCAGATCATCGATCGTGCGGACACGGCCGCTGCGCTCAACAACTGTCAGCCCCTCTTTGAGATTAAACGTCTTGGCGTCTTTCAACGTGCCGCCTTTGTAGCGCTGCAGGATCACACCCTTACCGCGCGTCATCTCCGGCACTTCTGATACCGGGAAGACCAGCAGCTTACGGTTTTCACCAATAACAGCCACATGATCGCCCACGACAGGCGCGATGACGACAGCCTCAACACCACCAGACACATTCAAAACCTGCTTACCGGCTTTACGCTGCGCAACAACGTCGGCCTCAGGCACAATAAACCCGTGGCCAGAACTTGACGCGATCAACAATTTGCGTTCTGGGTCATGTTTAAGGAAGGACACAATGTCATGCCCCTCTTCCATATCAAGGAAGAAACGGATGGGTTGGCCTGCCCCTCGACCGCCCGGCAATTTGTCTGCACCCAGCGTATAGAACCGCCCATCGGTGGCAAAAATAACAAGCTTATCTGTGGTCTGCGCATGGAAAACAAAGCGGCCTTTGTCGCCCTCTTTGTATTTAAGGTCGGCAGTATTCTCAACATGACCTTTAAGCCCACGCACCCAGCCTTTTTCAGAACACACCACTGTAATGGGTTCACGTTCCACCATCGCTTCCATAGGAACCGAGTCCATATCAGGTGCGTCTTCTAAAGTAGTCCGACGTTTCCCCAATAGGGTTTTTGGACCAAAAGTTTTCTTCAGCTCTTTGATGTCGGTCGTAATATAGGCCCATTGATCTTTCTCGGAGGCGATAAGCGCTTTGAGCCCATCCCCTTCAGTAGAGAGCAAAGCATGTTCTTTACGAATTTCGATCTCTTCCAATTTATGGAGGGAACGCAACCGCATATTCAAAATGGCTTCTGTCTGCATATCAGTCAGCTTAAACGTCGCCATCAATTGCTTTTTAGGCTCATCCTCATATCGAATAATACGAATGACTTCGTCCAAATTTAGGAAAGCAATCAGAAAGCCTTCGAGCATTTCAAGGCGGTGCTCAATTTTACCCAACCGAAATTTACTACGCCGTACCAAGACGACTTGCCGATGGTCCAGCCATGCGCGCAAGGCTTCAGCCAAACTCAGCACACCGGGCACTTGACCGGCAGAAAGCACATTCATATTGAGCGAAATACGGTTTTCCAAATCCGTAATCCGGAACAAGGATTCCATCAAATGAACTGGATCAACATTTCGGCTTTTGGGTTCCAGAACCAACCGAATTTCTTCAGCAGATTCATCCATAACATCGCCCAGCAGCGGCAACCGACGCGCTAACAACAATTCAGCAATGCGTTCGATTAATTTGGATTTTTGCACCTGATAGGGAATTTCAGTAACGACAATTTGCCATCCGCCCCGCGCAATATCTTCCTTGTGCCAGCGCGCACGAACTCGAAAGCCGCCTCGCCCTGTTTCATAGGCCTGCTCAATCGCAGCCCGGCTCTCAATGAGTATGCCGCCTGTGGGAAAATCAGGTCCTTGAACAAAGTCCACCAATTTGGTCGATTTCGTTGTTGGGTGTTTGATCAAATGCAGGGAGGCGTCACACAGCTCAGCCACATTGTGCGGCGGTATGCTGGTCGCCATCCCAACCGCAATCCCGGTCGACCCATTTGCCAGAAGGTGCGGAAAATTGGCGGGCAGAACCACCGGCTCTCTTTCTTCGCCGTCATAAGTCTCGCGGAAATCAACCGTGTCTTCGTCGATCTGTTGCAGCAAATATTGGGAGACCGCCGTCAGCCGCGCTTCGGTATACCGCATGGCCGCTGCATTATCACCGTCCACATTACCGAAGTTACCTTGGCCATCCACAAGCAACCAACGCACAGAGAAGTCCTGCGCCAAACGCACCATGGCGTCATAAATTGCTTGGTCACCGTGGGGGTTAAATTTACCCATCACATCGCCAACAACACGCGCGGACTTTTTAAACCCTGACTTGGGGTCCAGCTTTAGCTGCCGCATTGTATAGAGAACCCGCCTATGCACAGGCTTCAAACCATCACGCACATCAGGCAAGGCCCGGTGCATAATAGTCGACAGCGCATACGCCAAATAGCGCTCTTCAAGCGCTTGGCGGAGGTTGATTTCATCTTCGGGCGATTCTGGTGGTGTTACACGTGTGGTCATAGGCCCGAATATACCGAGATTCGCGCGCTGTCACCCAGCCAATACAATCTGACACCCAAAAATCATCTGGATAACCCGAACAAAGCCTAATTTTCGGCCTTTGCCATCAATCGTTTGCGCACGATATCGACCAAACGTGTCCGTGGTTCTGGCAAATGCCCCAAAAGAGGTCCAAAAATCTGTTTCTCGAGAAAATGCCCGGTCAACGCCAATCCGTCTAAAACATCTGTCTCCTTGGCCTGATCAGCCCCCTCCCCGATTAGGAACCCCGGTAGCGCTAATAATTGGGCTTTATACTGCCCAGCGCCCTCAGCACAAACCGCCCGGCCGCTTCGGGGCGAAACATACACCAATCCCTCTTCCACCCCTGTGACAGCACAGGAGCGGAGGTCCAGCCCAAAACCGAGCTCTTGTAGAAGTCCTAATTCCCAGCGGACATATAATGTCGGCCAAATATCAGCATCTTCCAAATTGTCTAAAAGAACTTCATAGGCCTCAAAGAGAGCCGAGTGATTTTCACGCTCCGGCAAAGCCCTTGCCACACTCGACGCCGCGGTCAAGCCACCCAGCGCAAAACCATCCTCAATCAACACGCCAGCCCGCGCTGTGGTCAATTCGACGGTATAGGATCCTAGATGGTCTTCAAGGCGGGCGCGCCATTGCAACATCACACTGTTGCCAGGCTGCAAAACAGGTCGTAGGCGGCGCGACCGACCGCCCCGCACAAGACCGGAATGGCGACCATGTTGAGCCGTCAACACATCGAGGATTACTGCATTTTCTCCATGCAGTTTCACCGATAGCACGACCCCTTCATCTCGCCATTCCATAAGCTACCCAAATTTAGAGCTATTTATCTTTGGGGAATTCCAAACCCATCATCTCATAACGCTCAGGGTCATCGCCCCATTTTTCGCGCACTTTGACAAAGAGAAAGAGATGGATTTTCATCCCAAACTCGTCCTGCATCTCTTCGCGCGCAAGCTTGCCGATGGTTTTGATACCCTCACCATTTTTGCCGATGAGAATTTTCTTGTGGCCATCCCGCTGCACATAGATGACTTGCTCAACACGCGCACTGCCATCTTTTTTGTCTTTCCAGCTTTCCGTTTCCACAGTCAGCGAATAGGGAAGTTCTTGGTGCAACCGCAAATAGAGTTTTTCACGGGTAATTTCAGACGCCAAAGACCGCAAAGGCACATCAGCCATCTGATCTTCAGGATAAAGCCAAGGCCCGGTCGGTAAACGCCCAGCCAGATAGGCGCGAAGGTCTTCAACCCCGTGGCCTTTTTCGGCTGAAATCATGAAGGTTTGCTCAAACTCAAACATCTCATTGAGCTCTTGAGTGAGCGCCAATAATTGCTCGCGCCGCAACAAATCAATTTTGTTCAACGCCAAAACGGCTTTGCGTCTTTCCTTAGTCAATCCAGTGATAATGCGCTTAACATCCGCACTCACGCCGCCTTGGCAATCTACCAGTAACACGATCAAATCAGCGTCCGCCGCCCCAGTCCAAGCCGCCGACACCATTGCCCGGTCCAACCGACGCCGAGGTGTAAAAATGCCCGGCGTATCAACAAACACAAGCTGTGTGTTTTCGTGGAGGGCAATACCACGAATACGCGACCGCGTCGTTTGCACCTTATGGGTCACAATCGCAACTTTGCCGCCCACCATCCGGTTGAGCAACGTAGATTTGCCCGCATTTGGCGCGCCAATGAGGGCTACAAAGCCGCAACGGAGCGCTTCTTGAGCTGTATTTTCGTCTGTCATATCTTAACCTCTTCGCGCGTCAACAAGGCTTCTGCAGCTGCTTGTTCCGCCAATCTCTTGGATGTGCCGCTCGCAGAAATCGGGGGAATTCCGCTAATGGTCACTTTAATCTTAAATAGAGGGGCGTGGTCTGGTCCCTCGCGGCCCTCTTCTTCATAGCGTGGGAGGCCAAGCTTCTGCGCTTGCGCCCACTCTTGTAACATTGTCTTTGGATCACGTGGCGGACGAACCATACGCTCAAGCGGACCGCGCCAATGCGCTTCCACAAAGTGCCGCGCAGCGTCGTAGCCCCCATCAAGATAAAGGGCTGCAATAACAGCTTCGCACATATCCGCCAGCACAGCTTTGCGCACTGCCGTGCCTGAACGGCTCTCACCTTTACTCAGAACCATATAGTCCGAGAACTTCAATTTCCCAGCAACCTCCGCACAAAAGTCAGAGCAAACCAAAGCATTGAGCCGAACCGCAAGATCCCCCTCAGGGTCACTGGAATAAGTTTCGTACAACATCTCAGAGACAAGCAACCCAAGAACTCGGTCGCCAACAAATTCCAGACGCTGATAGTCTCCCTCGCCCTTTGTGTCACCGCTCGCATGGGTGACCGCACGGCGCAAAAGCCCCTTGTCTTCAAAAGAGTGCTCTAGCACTTGTTGAAGCTCGTTAAGAGACTTGCTCTGGCCTAAACCAGAAGCAGTTTGCTCAGAGTGTTTATTTTTACGCATTCATCAATCTATCAGATCAAAAATCCGACCCCAACGGGTCGCTGTCGGCCAACGCCAAAACTCAAGTAGGCCCGCCGATTGGTCTGTCGAGAAGAAGATAACATCCGCCCGACCCACAAGGTTTTCAAACGGCACATAGCCCACATCTAAACGGCTGTCGTTTGAATGATCCCGATTGTCGCCCATCATAAAGTAGTGATTAACCGGCACACGGAATTCTGGAGTATTATCCACCCGCGTCAA
>NVSO02000176.1 GCA_002401305.2 Rhodobiaceae bacterium
ACAGGCAGGCGCTCGCGGATACGCTCCAGCAGGAACGCGTTGCGGGCCCTGAACCAATGCTCCACGTCGGGAGAGGCACGCACCAGCAAAGGACGCCCTGCGCAGGCTTCTTTCTCCACCGCGCGCATCAATTCATTGGCTACCGTGCCCCGGGTTTTAATACGGACAGGTGTGCCGGGGTTGGCGACTTCGGTCAACAATTTGTCGAGCGGCTCGCGCACGCGTTTGCGGGTCATTTCGATCAGGCCGAATTCTGACATGCCAGAGATTTGAGTAGGCACGCGGTCGCTCTCAAAGCCTTCATTGAGCGCATCGACAATTTTCTGATTATTCTCAGGCTCATTCATGTGAATGAAGTCAATCACAATGAGACCGCCTGTGCCGCGCAATCGCAATTGCTTGACGAGCATGTGGGCGGCTTCAAGGTTGGTTTTGACGCTGGTTTCTTCCAAGCCTGTGGCGGCTGTAAAGCGGCCAGAGTTCACGTCCACCGCTGTCAGCGCCTCGGTGTTCTCAATGATGATCCAACCGCCTGAGGGCAGCTCCACGCGGGTTTCAAGCGCGCGTTCAATCTCACCGTCAATGTCATACATGTCGAACAGAGCGCCGGGGCCATTGTGCAGGTGGATACGGTCCAACATGGCGGGCATGGTGGCGGCGCAATAGGCCTTGGCTTCATTGTAGGCGTCGAGGTCATCAATGATGACACGCTTGGTGTCGAGCCCAGCGTAGTCGCGCATCGTTTTGGCGACCGGGTCGAGGTCGTGATAAACCACTGCGGGCGGTTTGGTGAGCTTTTGAACTTCGCGCACCTTCTCCCATTGGGCAGCCAAGCGGCGGGCGTCTTCGATCAGCTCACTTTCGGTCGCCTCTAGAGCAGCCGTTCGCACGATGTACCCTGCTGGGGCGCCGGTTACCCCGTGGGTGCCGAGTTTTTCGATGATACCTTCAACCATTGTGGTCAGGCGGGCGCGGTCGTCTTCATTTTCAATCCGGCGCGACAAGGCGACGCCAGATTGGTTTGGTACCATCACCAATTGGCGACCGGCCAAGGTGACGTTGGCGGAGAGACGTGCGCCTTTATCGGCAATCGGGTCTTTTACCGCTTGCACCAAAATGGCTTGGCCTTCGGTGACACATTTGGAGATGGGTGGCAGTGTTTCTTCGTCCATGCTCATCAGCTCGCACAGGCATTTCGCCTCGCGCGCGCCCAGAAAGCCTGCCCGTTCTAATCCGATATCCACAAAGGCGGCTTGCATGCCGGGTAGAACCCGTTGCACCCGTCCCAGAAAAATATTCCCGAGAAGCGAGTGGCCCGCGCGGCCTGTTTTGGCGGTGAGGTCTTCTTCGCTTGTGCGTTCCAACACAAGGTCGGTTGGCACACCGTCTTCTACGACGGCAATGCGGGTCTCCCCCAGACCGACATTGATCAATACTTCTTCCGACATAAATCCTCACGGGCGCGCTCATCCTTCCGCCCCCAAGACGAATATCGGATTGAGTACCGCTGCCAACAATTTCAGTAATATGACACTAACATCACTCTTGCGCAGATCAATAGAGAGGGAAGCCCAAACCCGACAAAAGATTTGCCGTCTCATGTAAGGGCAAGCCGACAATCGCGCTATAGGACCCTGAGATTTCGCGCACATAGGCGCCAGCTCGGCCCTGAATCGCATAACCGCCTGCTTTGCCGTCCCATTCGTGGCTTCCCACATAGGCTTCGAGCTCGGCGCGGGAGAGACGTTTGAACTGCACACGCGACACGATAAGCCGACTGTGCAAGGTCTCGCCTTTTTGAATGGCCACCCCGGTATAAACCTTATGGGCCCGTCCGCTCAACAGCGCCAAGCAGTCTCGCGCTTGGGCCTCAGTTTCAGCTTTGGGCAAAATGCGTCTGCCCACCGCCACCACGGTGTCTGCAGCCAAAATGAAACGGGAGGCATTTGGTGCAAGGGACTTTGCAGACGCTGCTGCTTTTTCCCGTGCCAACCGCTCGGCCAACTGACGCGGCAATTCGCCTTTGCGCGGGGTCTCATCAATGTCTGCGGGTACAATTTGAGAGGGCACCACGCCTATTTGCGCCAGCAATTGCACACGACGCGGCGAGGCACTTGCCAACACCAGTTCAGGTGTCACAGCCTTGCTTGCGTCTTGTGCAGAATTTGTTTGGGGCTCAGACATGGGGTCACCCTCACCCACCGCCTCTGGTGTCAAACCACAGACGATGAAAAGCACATACCGCTTATTTAAAGCGGTATGTGATACGGCCTTTGGTTAGGTCATACGGGGTCATTTCAACCTGGACCTTGTCACCTGCCAAAACACGAATACGGTTTTTCCGCATCTTGCCTGCAGTGTGCGCGATAATTTCGTGGCCATTTTCTAGCTCAACGCGAAATGTCGCGTTAGGCAAGAGTTCAATAACCACACCGGGAAATTCTAGGAGTTCTTCCTTCGCCATCTTCTACCTTTTTCTGGAATTTTGCGGACAATGCGCAGGAAAGACCGGAAAATCAAGCGCCTCCTGCTCCAATCCGCAAAAAACAGCGATTTACAGGAAAAATGGCCCGATTTTCGGTACTTTCGCGCCCATATGTGGCTTTAGAGCAAACCAAAGGAGCGCTCTTTAGCCTTCATGCACCAGTAAATCGGGGGTGCCGAATCTTGCCATGAGCTGGCCTTCCAATTCAGTGCACAACTGGCGGTAGGCCTCTAAGCGCTGTTCCCGGCTGCCGGTGCCATGGGTTGGGTCACTTGTCGGCCAATATTCCACCTCAAGCGACTGTGTCCGGGCCAGTTCATTCGCCGCTGTTTGAGCTTCTGGTGTTAGGCAGACAATAAGATCAAAGGTTGTCTCCGTCAGCATGTCAAAGCTTTTGGACAGGTGGTTACTCACATCAATCCCGCGCTCTGCCATCACCGCCACAACAAAGGGGTCAACCTCGCGTGCCTCGACGCCCACTGTCTCAACATAGACAGATTGCCCGTACAGGTGCCTCATCAAAGCTCCTGCAATGGGCGAGCGCACCGAATTCAGGTTACAGGCAAAGAGGACCGCCTCGGGTTTCTGCTCAACTGCGATTGTCATGGAGTGTGGTCACCCTTGCTGGCAAGCCTAAAACGCCCCCGCGCCCTAGCCCTTAATGTGGAGAACACAAATCAGTGTGAACAATCTACGTGACGTATCGAAGTCCATCTCGATTTTACCCTCGAGACGGTCTTTCAATAATTGCGAGCCTTCATTGTGCAAGCCGCGCCGTCCCATATCGATGGCTTCAATTTGTGCGGGTGCAGCTGTTTTGATGGCGTCGTAATAGCTTTCGCAAATCAAAAAGTAGTCCTTGATGAGTCTGCGGAAGGGGGTCAAAGATAACATGACCTTACCGTAAGTTTCACCTGTCGCGCTTGCTAAGCGGACATCAAAAACCAACCGGTTTTCTTCAATCGATAAATGCAGGTCATAGGGGCCCGGCTCCGCGCCGACGGGTTGGAAGTTATTTTCCTCCAACAGGTCATAGATCGCCACTTTGCGTTCATGTTCCACATCGGGGCCACGTCGCACAACAATCTTCTCGTCGAGGGTCAGATCTACAATCCTGTAAGGATTGTCAGCTGATATCGTCTCTCCGCCCACCTTGGGTACCCTACTCTTAATCAGTTATTGGTTCACAAAACTAGTTTGCAACTCACATGCTTTCAGATGTACCGGCTTAATTCAAGCGCACAGACACAGAGCGTCCGTGAGCGCTTAAGCCTTCGGCTTCGGCCAAGGCTACAGCGGCTGGACCAATTTTGCGTAGTGACGCGGCATCACAGCGCACAATGGATGTGCGTTTGATAAAATCAAGCACCGACAAGCCAGAGGAGAACCGAGCGGAGCGCGCTGTTGGCAAGACGTGATTGGTGCCTGCTACATAGTCGCCAATCGCTTCAGGCGTATAACGGCCGAGGAACATGGCACCTGCATTTCGAATTTTAGCCGCCAAAGGTTCGGGATCATCCACCGCAATTTCTAAGTGCTCCGGCGCTAATTTGTCTACCAAAGGTACAGCGGCGTCTAGGCTTGGCACGGTAATCACAGCGCCAAACTCCTCCCAGCTTTCACGGGCAATGGCTTCGCGTGGCAACGTTTTCAGGTGCACCTGGATTGCTTCTTCAACTTGCGTGGCAAATGCCGCATCGTCGGTAATGAGGATGGACTGGGAAGACACATCATGTTCGGCTTGGCTCAGCAAGTCAGCGGCAATCCAATCGGGATTGTTTTGCCCATCTGCCAATACAAGAATTTCAGACGGCCCTGCAATCATATCAATGCCAACGGTGCCGAAGACTTGGCGCTTAGCGGCTGCCACATAGGCGTTGCCGGGTCCCACAATCTTATCAACCGGCGCAATCGTTTGTGTGCCGTAGGCCAAAGCGGCTACGCCTTGTGCGCCGCCAATTCGGTAAATCTCTGACACGCCAGACATTTTCGCCGCTGCCAGCACCAATTGGTTCACCACCCCGTCAGGGGTAGGCACCACCATGACGATACGCTCCACGCCTGCAACCTGGGCCGGGATCGCGTTCATCAAAACCGAACTTGGATAGGCCGCTGTTCCACCGGGCACATAGAGGCCTGCTGCCCCCACTGCTGTCCAACGGTGTCCCAGCTCAACACCAGCTTCATCGGTGTAGCGCTCGTCTTCCGGCATTTGGCGCTTGTGAAAGTCCGTGATGCGCTGGGAGGCAACTTTAAGAGCCGCCAGCGTTTCTGGATCACACGCGGCCGGTGCTGCATCAATATCGGCTTGCGGGATGCGCATTGTCTGGGCCGTCAGACCTTCGATCCGGTCAAACTTCTTGGTGTACTCAACAACCGCTTCATCTCCACGTGTACGCACTTGATCGATGATGTCAGCCACCACGGCATTCACATCATGGGACACTTCACGCTTTGCGGTAAGCAATTCAGCGAAGCGGGCGTCAAAATCTGGATCCTTAAGATCAATGCGATACGTCATGGGATACTCAATCAATCATCTAAATTGTGGGAAGGCTC
>NVSO02000177.1 GCA_002401305.2 Rhodobiaceae bacterium
CCCAAAATTATCAATGCGGATCGCAATCAGCCGGAGTTTTCTCGGCCCGTGTGGGCTTATCTGGATTCTGCGGTTTCTGACGCGCGGGTGAAAAATGGTTTGGCAAAGCTTGGGAAGCACCGCACCCTTTTGAAGAAGCTGGAGAATGCTTACGGCGTTGATAAAGAGGTTTTGATCGCCATTTGGGGGCTTGAGACTGGTTATGGCGCCTTTATGGGCGGTCATTATGTTACGCGGGCTCTGGCAACATTAGCGTTTGAAGGGCGGCGGCGTGAATTTGGCGAAGAGCAATTGATTGCTGCTTTGACGATCCTGCAAAATGGCGATACGACGCCCGATCAGATGCGGGGGTCTTGGGCCGGTGCTATGGGGCATACTCAATTTATCCCCACCACTTACCAAGTGCATGCTGTTGATTTCAACAAAGATGGCCGCCGAGACATTTGGAATACGATTGATGACGCGCTGGGTTCGGCGGGGAATTATCTCAAAGCTTCCGGCTGGGACTATAAAGAGCGTTGGGGCTATGAAGTCACCCTGGAGCGCGGGTTTGATTATGCGCAGGCAAGCTCAGCGGTTCGCAAGCCTTTGATGCAGTGGATTGAGCTGGGTGTGGAGCGGATTGACAATAAGGCGTTTAATCGGCGGGCCTTGGACCAGAAGATGCGGCTTCTCATGCCTGCGGGCGCTCGGGGACCCGCATTTCTGGTGGGCAGCAACTTTAAGACGGTGCTGGCGTATAATAATTCAACGTCCTATTCGCTGGCTGTGAATATTTTGGCAGACCGATTGCGAGGCCGTCCGGGCGTTTTGGCCCAGTGGCCACGTACTGATAAGCAGATGGGGCGCAATCAGCGGGAAGAAATGCAGCGATTGCTGACAAATTTGGGATTTAATACGCAGGGAATCGATGGAATCATCGGCGGAAATACCCGTAAAGCCCTGCGGCGGTTCCAAAAATCCCGACATATCCCAGCAGATGGCTATCCAAGTTATAAAATGCTGGAGCGGTTGCGGGCGGATTAGACTATATTCCACGAGTGTAAGTTGCGTGCTTTTCGCGGTGAATAGGGCGGAGAACCGCCGTCATTTTGTGAACAAGATGCTGAAAACCCTTGAGATACTGGGGTTTTGGGTCGATCTGCCACAGGGCTTTAGGTCAGTACGGCTGTCTTAATTGCTTGCTTTTTGACGTCTCCTATTGCAGTATCCGACCATCGACAGAAAGACCTCGTGAAAGCTCTGGCGGTCGGACTATAGGGAAAGCCTATAGTCTTGGTCCTACAGGCGCTCAAAATGCCCATGTGCATGGCGAGTCGTAGCGAGAAAGTCTGGCCCGGACTTGTTAGAATGGGGCATCTAGCAGAAAAATCCGCAAGGGCGGAGCTGCAAGAGGACACGTGGCAGCGCGTAGGGTCCCAGCATTTATGCCGGGGGTGCTTGAGAGCGAGCCAGTAATTCCGCCTCCCAAGGTCGTCAGTAGGCGAAAAATTGGGGAGAATGGCGGAATGTGTCTATTTTTACGATTCCAGGCTTTGCCTTTGGGCGCCTGACTGGGTAGTGTGCCCGGCCTTGGGAAGACAGGTCGTCTGTCTTGCCGAAATGGGTACGAAACAGCGCTTTTGTGCGCTGACACTGTTTGTAGGGAAGTTAAGTCATGACTCAGAATACCGATTCTTTGAGCCAGGCATCTAAAAAAGCTGATGAGAGCCGCCGGCTATCCGTCCTGCGACCTGCGGGCATGCCTGCAGCGCAAGGGATGTATGACCCGAGCAATGAGCAGGATTCGTGCGGAATTGGCTTTGTCGCCAATTTCCACAATAAGAAGAGCCATAAAATCGTTCAAGATGGCCTCAAGATTCTTGAGAAGCTTGAGCACCGGGGCGCCGTTGGGGCTGACCCGAAAGCGGGCGACGGGGCAGGCATTCTTATTCAAATGCCGGATGCGTTTTTCCGGTCCGTGACGAGTGATCTAGATTTCACCTTGCCCGCTGAAGGCGAGTACGGCGTCGGCTTCTTCTTTATGCCGCCTGACGATGCGACACGTGACCGTATTGAAAAGCGCCTTGAAGCCTTTGTTGTGTCTGAAGGGCAAGAAGTATTGGGTTGGCGCGATGTGCCGGTCGACAATTCTGACCTTGGCCATTCCGTTATTCCAACTGAGCCTGTTCACCGCCAGCTTTTTGTAAAGCGCGGAACAGCGACTGCTGACCAAGATACATTTGAGCGTAAGCTTTTCATCATCCGGAAATTGATCGAAATTACCGTGATGAAAGAATTTGGCGAAGATGACTTCACGCGCTTCTTCTATGTGCCGTCTTTCTCTAGCCGGACGATTTGCTACAAGGGTATGTTGTTGTCGACACAAGTTGGCAATTACTACCTTGATTTGAAGAACCCAGAAATGGTGTCAGCCTTGGCGCTGGTTCACCAACGCTTCTCAACCAATACGTTCCCAACGTGGTCATTGGCCCACCCGTTCCGCATGATTTGCCACAATGGTGAAATCAACACGGTGCGTGGGAATAACAATTGGATGTTTGCGCGCCAAGGATCCATGGCGAGTGAATTATTCGGTGATGACTTGGAAAAAGTCTATCCTGTTATCCCTGAAGGCCAATCAGACAGTGCTTGTTTTGACAATGCGCTTGAGTTGATGGTGGCGTCTGGGTATTCCATGGCGCACGCGATGATGATGCTTGTGCCTGAAGCTTGGTCAGGTAATCCTTTGATGGATGCGAAGCGCCGTGCGTTCTACGAATATCACGCTGCGTTGATGGAGCCTTGGGATGGTCCAGCTGCAATCGCCTTTACCGACGGTCGCCAAATTGGGGCGACTTTGGACCGGAATGGTTTGCGCCCTGCACGTTATTACGTGACAGATGATGGCACCGTTATGATGGCGTCTGAAATGGGTGTGTTGCCTGCTGATGAGAGCACCATTGTTCAAAAATGGCGCCTCCAGCCGGGTAAAATGCTGCTGATCGATTTGGAAGAAGGTCGCATCATTGGGGATGAAGAGATTAAGTCCCAATTGGCTGCAGCCCATCCTTATGAAGAGTGGCTTGGTCAAACCCAAATTGTTTTGGAAGACCTGCCAGCTGTTGAAAAAGTTGGCGTGGACCATAGCAGTGCCAGCTTGCTCGATATGCAGCAAGCGTTTGGCTACACCCAAGAAGATCTGAAAATTCTGATGACGCCAATGGCTGAAACAGGGCAAGAAGGTATTGGGTCAATGGGCACAGATACGCCTGTTGCTGTTTTGTCGAATAACTCCAAAACACTTTACAATTATTTCCAACAAAACTTTGCGCAGGTGACAAACCCGCCGATTGACCCGATCCGTGAAGAGATCGTGATGTCACTCGTGTCCTTTATTGGGCCGCGTCCAAACTTGTTGGAGCTTAAAGGCACGTCTGACCAAAAACGGCTGGAAGTACGCCAGCCAATTTTGACCAATGAAGACTTGGAGAAAATCCGTCACATTGGTGATATTGCAGACAATCATTTCAAAACCGCCACGCTCGACATCACTTATGATGCAAGTGCGGGGGCTGCTGGTATGAAAGCGGCCATTGAAGCGCTGTGCGTTTTGGCTGAAGACGAAGTGCGCCAAGGCGATAACATCATCATTCTGTCTGACCGCAAAGTAAGCGCTGACCGAATTGCCATTCCTGCGTTGCTGGCGACATCAGCGGTGCACCATTATCTGATCCGTAAGGAATTGCGGACCTCAGTGGGCATCATTGTTGAAACCGGTGAAGCACGTGAAGTCCATCATTTTGCCTGTCTTGCAGGTTATGGTGCTGAAGCGATTAATCCGTACCTTGCCTTTGAAACACTGGAAGATATGCGCGCTAAGGGTGATTTGCCCGGCGACCTTTCAGATGGCGAAGTCTGCAGCCGGTTCGTTAAAGCTGTGAACAAGGGCCTGCTTAAAGTGATGTCCAAAATGGGTATCTCTACGTATCAGTCTTATTGTGGCGCGCAGATTTTTGATGCCGTGGGGCTTTCTAAAGCTTTCATCGCTGAATATTTCACGGGCACAGCGACTAAGATCGAAGGCATCTCCCTAAAAGAAGTCTCCAATGAAACAGTGCGTACTCATGCTTTGGCATTTGGGTCCTCGCCTGTTCTTGCGGATAATCTTGAAGCGGGTGGCGATTATGCCTATCGCCTGCGCGGTGAAGAGCATGCGTGGACGCCAGACACGATTCGTGATTTGCAACATGCGGTGCGGGCAAATAATGCTGATGATTATCAGTCTTTTGCCGACACGATTAACGCGTCAAATGAGCGGTTGTTGAACGTACGTGGCTTGTTCCGGATCAAAACAGCCGAGGAAGTGGGCCGTAAGCCTGTTGCCTTGGAGGAAGTTGAAGCGGCGGAAGACATTGTTAAGCGGTTTGCTACCGGGGCGATGTCTTACGGCTCGATTTCTTGGGAAGCACATACAACGCTGGCGATTGCCATGAACCGTATCGGTGGCAAATCCAATACGGGTGAGGGCGGTGAAGAGCCACGGCGCTTTAAGCCTTTGCCTAATGGGGATTCCATGCGTTCTGCTATTAAGCAGGTTGCGTCTGGCCGCTTTGGGGTGACCACGGAATATCTTGTCAACTCAGACATGATTCAAATTAAAATGGCGCAGGGTGCCAAACCTGGTGAGGGCGGGCAATTGCCTGGTCACAAGGTTGATGCGGTGATTGCTAAGGTGCGTCACTCCACCCAAGGTGTTGGCTTGATTTCGCCTCCGCCGCACCATGACATCTATTCCATCGAAGATTTGGCGCAGCTAATCTACGATCTGAAAAACACCAACCCGACCTCTGACATTTCAGTAAAACTTGTTTCTGAAGTGGGCGTGGGGACGGTTGCAGCAGGCGTGTCAAAAGCACGGGCGGATCATTTGACAATCTCGGGCTTTGAAGGCGGTACAGGGGCGAGCCCACTGACCTCAATCAAGCATGCGGGTGCGCCGTGGGAATTGGGTCTGGCTGAGACACACCAAACTTTGGTGATGAATAAATTGCGTGACCGGATTGCTGTGCAAGCTGACGGTGGTTTGCGTACAGGCCGTGACGTGGTTGTTGCGGCGCTGTTGGGCGCTGACGAAGTTGGCTTTGCAACGGCTCCGTTGATTGCGGCTGGGTGTTTGATGATGCGTAAGTGTCACTTGAATACATGTCCTGTCGGTATTGCGACGCAGGACCCTGTGTTGCGTAAGCGTTTCACGGGTGCACCTGAGCACGTCATCAACTACTTCTTCTTTGTTGCTGAAGAAGTGCGCGGCTATATGGCTGAGCTTGGCTATAAGACCTTCAATGAGATGGTTGGCCAAATGGATATGCTCGACAAAGACAAAGCGCTGAAGCATTGGAAAACGGAGGGGCTTGATTTTGCACCTATGTTTGCCAAGCCAGAGGCCGCTGAAGGTGTTGGCATTTTCCACAGTAAAACTCAGGACCATGACCTTGAGGCAGTGCTTGACCGGACGTTGATCGAGAAAGCTATGCCTGCGTTGGAAAACGGAACCCCTGTTTCCATCGAAGAAGAGATCATCAACATCAACCGGTCAACCGGTACGATGTTGAGTGGGGAAGTGGCACGCCGGTTCGGTCATGAAGGACTGCCGGAAGACACGATCCACATTAAGTTGAACGGGACGGCTGGTCAGGCATTTGGTGCTTGGGCGACACGCGGTGTCACCTTGGAGCTGGAAGGCGAAGCTAATGACTACGTTGGTAAAGGTTTGTCCGGCGGTCGTTTGATCGTTTATCCGCCAAAAGAAGCTAAACAGATTGTGCCTGAAGAAAGCATCATCGTTGGGAATACTGTGCTGTACGGCGCGGTTGAAGGCGAATGCTATTTCCGCGGTGTTGGGGGCGAGCGCTTTGCGGTTCGTAACTCTGGTGCGATTGCGGTTGTTGAAGGCACGGGCGATCACACGTGTGAATATAAGACAGGCGGTATCGTTGTGGTGCTTGGGCAAACTGGTCGCAACTTTGCGGCGGGTATGTCAGGCGGGATTGCTTATGTGCTGGATGAAGACGGCATGTTTGAGCGTCGCTGTAACATGTCGATGGTTGATCTTGAGCCGGTTGAAGCTGAAGACGACGCAATGGTTGACCGTCATCACCAAACCGGTGACTTGGAAACGCATGGGGTTGTCGATGTTCGCTCTGATCTCACTCGTTTTGATGGAGAGCGTTTGCGTCAGCTTGTTGAGAACCAAGCCCGTTACACAGGATCGACACGTGCGCGTGAGATTTTGGACGACTGGGATGCGTATCTGCCAAAATTCCGCAAAGTGATGCCGACAGAATATCGTCGCGCACTGCGTGAATTGGCCGAACAAAAGGCAGCTGAAGCTCAAATCGCTGCAGCAGGGGAGTAAGTTAGATGGGAAAAATCACCGGCTTTTTAGAGATTGACCGTCAAGACCGTACTTATGCTCCGGCTTCGGATCGTTTGCGCAATTACAATGAGTTTGTCATTCCCTTGGGAGAAGACAAATCCAAAGAGCAAGCGGCGCGCTGCATGGATTGTGGTATTCCGTTCTGTCACACTGGCTGCCCGGTTAACAACCAAATCCCTGACTGGAATAATTTGGTTTATAAGGGCGATTGGAAGCGTGCGTTGATTGATTTGCAATCAACTAACAACTTCCCTGAGTTTACAGGACGCATTTGTCCAGCTCCTTGTGAAGCAGCTTGTACGCTGAACATCATTGATCAGTCGGTTACGATTAAAACGATCGAATGTGCGATTGTGGACCGTGGATGGAAAGAAGGCTGGATTGAGCCTGAAATTCCAACGACTGAGACAGGCAAAAAGATTGCCGTTGTCGGCGCTGGGCCTGCGGGCATGGCAGCTGCACAGCAATTGCGCCGCGTTGGTCATGAAGTGCATTTGTTTGAGAAAAACAATGCGGTTGGTGGCTTGCTGCGTTACGGCATTCCAGACTTCAAAATGGAAAAGCAAATCATTGAACGTCGCGCTGACCAAATGCGCGCCGAGGGCGTTCACATCCATACTGGCGTGAACATTGGCGTTGATAAAACCACTGATGAGCTCAAAGCTGAGTTTGATGCGGTGATTATCTCTGGTGGTTCTGAGAAGAGCCGCGACCTCCCCATTCCGGGCCGTGATTTGCACGGTGTGCATTTTGCGATGGACTTCTTGCCACAGCAAAATCGCCGCGTGAGCGGTGAAGCGCTGGGTAATGTTGAACCTATTTTGGCAACGGGCAAACATGTCGTTGTCATCGGTGGTGGGGATACGGGTTCTGACTGTATCGGTACATCACGCCGCCAGGGCGCGATTTCAGTGACACAGCTTGAGATCATGCCGCAGCCGCCTATCAAAGAAAACAAGATGCTGACATGGCCTGATTGGCCGCTCAAGTTGCGTACATCTTCTTCGCAAGAAGAAGGTGCTGAGCGCGAATTTGCTGTCATGACCAAAGAGTTTGTTGGCAATGACCGCGGCCAAGTTGAGAAGCTTGTGTGCGTGCGGGTTGATGAAAAAATGCAGCCGATTGCGGGCAGTGAATTTGACATCAAAGCCGAAGTCGTCTTCTTGGCGATGGGCTTTGTGCATCCAACTCATGAAGGCATGATTGATGATCTGGGCGTTGATAAAGATGCGCGCGGGAATGTCTTGGCTAATACGATCAATTATCATAGCTCAGACGAAAAAGTCTTTGCGTGTGGTGATATGCGTCGCGGCCAATCGTTGGTTGTATGGGCGATCCGTGAAGGTCGCCAATGTGCACGCTCGGTTGATGAGTTCTTGATGGGCTCAACACTGCTGCCGCGCTAAGCGTTACACTTACCCTAAATACATTTAAAACGCGCTCTCATTTGAGGGCGCGTTTTTGTATGTGATGGTTTGGTATTTTAGCTGTTACGGGTGGAACCGCGCAGGGCAAGGGGCTCATCTGTGTTGACGCCAGATGTTTCAGGCTCCGGTGTGGTGCCAAATACGCTGCCTATCCAAGAAGTCACGTCATCCCAATTTGCGTCTTGGAACGCCTCAACGTTTGCGCGAATGGTGGTGGAGATGTCGGTTAGCTCATGCTTGTGCATCTCTTCATCCCACGCCTCACTCATGACGATGGTTGTATCTGCCCAGCTGCCCACGGGAAGGGATTGCACCATGCGGGACAGGCGGTCTGCATTGAGGAAAAGCAGAATGAGAACGGCGATGCTCATGGCTCGCCACATGCGGCCGGTTGTGCGGTGCGTTTCACTTTCTAGGCGTGCGTAGGAGCGGGGAACAGATTCCCAGCCTTCACTTAGGTGCGCATTTTCAAACTCTAAATGTTCTGGCAGGGCACCCACTTCT
This sequence comes from Rhodobiaceae bacterium, assembly GCA_002401305.2. GTDB lineage: Bacteria > Pseudomonadota > Alphaproteobacteria > Parvibaculales > Parvibaculaceae > NORP139. The sequence continues at coordinate 8,350 of NVSO02000177.1, forward strand.
GCGCCGTCTTGCTCCAAGATTGTGTCTTGTTCTAACACCATCTCGTCACCCAGATCGGTTTCAGTTGCGCGCGCGGCCTCTTCAATTTGTTCTTCGGTCATGGGCACCTCTAAAACTGGAAGTAGATGAAGGGAGCGACACCATTTGGTGCAATGGCCCAGATGAAAAAGATACCGAGGCCGAGGATTGCGCCCAGCATGGGGGAGGGGAATTCTTTAATCCCTTCTGCAAGCCAGCGTCCTAGACGAGACGGTGTGAATTGGAACAGCATGGCAATGGCGATGAGAGCGACAAGGAACGGCGTCACCAGCTCATTTGGTGTGGTCCAGTCGCCAAAGCCTTTGAGGTAGTCCCAAGCCAGCCCGATGCTTTCTGCCCGGAAGAAAATCCACGCGAGGCACACAAAATGGAATGTCCAAATGATCCCGACCAGATGCATGGTGCTGCCCGATAGGCGCTTGATGATGCCGGGGGTGCCGTCGTCTTTTGGTGCAAAGGCATTTAGGCGACGGGTGAGGTAACGTTCAATGCCGAGCATGGTGCCGTGAAGCGTGCCCCACACAACGAATGTCCATGCGGCCCCGTGCCATAAGCCGCCAAGGAACATGGTGAGGAATAGATTGCGGTAGGTCGCAAATGATCCTTTGCGGCTGCCGCCCAGGGGAATGTAGAGATAATCCCGTAACCAAGAGGACAGGGAGATGTGCCAGCGGCGCCAGAAATCCTGCAAGCTTGCAGAGCGGTACGGTTGGTTGAAGTTGGCGGTGAACCTGTAGCCGAGTAAAGCGGCAATGCCGATGGCGATATCGCTATAGCCTGAGAAGTCGCAATAGATTTGAACCGCGTATCCATATACGCCGATGAGTAGATCTCCGGCACCGCGTACCGACGGATCAAAAAAGATGGGGTCTACCAATTGGGTGGCCAAGTAGTTGGCAATCACCATCTTCTTTATAAGCCCAGTGAGGATGAGTACGGTGCCCATGCCCACCATGGCGCGGGTCAGGCGGGGTGTTTCATCCAACTGGGGCAGGAAGTGTGCGGCCCGCACGATTGGGCCGGCGACCAGTTGGGGGAAGAAAGAAATATAGAGAAAGACATTGAGGATCGAGTGGGAGGCTTTTACATGGCCACGGTAAACATCGACCACATAGGAAATGCCTTGGAAGGTGAAGAAGGAGACGCCCACGGGCAAGATGACATGCAGGAATGGTAGATCGCGGGCCAGCCCAAGAGCGGTCAACGCGTCGTCGAGGCTTTCAAGGAAGAAGCCGTAGTATTTGAAGAAGCCCAATATGCACAGGTTTAGAGTGACGGCGACGCCGACGGTGAGCTTTTGGGACAGCGGGGTCTGCGTACGTCCGACTAACCAGCCAGCCGAAAAATTGATGAAGGAGGAGAGGGCGAGCAATGCGAGAAAGCGCCAGTCCCACCAGCCGTAGAAAAAGTAACTTGCGGCGACAAGGAAAAGTTTGCGCAACGAGAGTTCGCGGCGCAGTTCCCAGCTCACCGCAAATACGATGAGGAAGAACAATCCAAATTCAAAGGTGGGAAATAACATCCACCGCCCCGCTTCTAAAGCTACACCGCAGCGTAGCTGGCCCCATTGATCGGCGCGTTAACTTTTGACGCCTACCTTAATTCCGTATTGTCAGGATTTAAGCGGAAAACCTCAACAATAGGATGACTTTAGGGTTAACGAGGTGTCTCAAAATGGAACGGAATTTCGCGCTTGAGAGGCTTTTTCCGGTGAGGGGCCTAATTTAGGATGGGAGTGTTGCCATTTAGGCGGCAGGCGTAACTTTCATAAGGTGTTATGAGCTCGTTCCAAAAAGATTGAGCCATGGATTTAGCGCCGTGGGATGTCATATGCACATGGTCGCCGTAAGCGCGTGGCGGTGATTCTTGAACCCATTGGTGCATGCCACACGGTCCCCCCATCACAGCGGCTCCGTCGAAATACCAGAGCCCCTTTTCCTGAGCTATTTGCTGTTGCACGTGCCTTACGTCTTTGAGGCGAGGGGGTTCGTGCCACCGGGCGAGGAGAAGGTTTTGGCTTTGCAGCAATGTGTCATAGGTCGCACGTTCGTTGAGTTCGAGGGGGCGACACGGGAAGTCTTTGCGGGCGATGCTTTTGATCTGCGACCAGCTGGCGGTTTGTGACCATCGGGGCAGGCGATTGCCGCTAAAGGCACCGATGAGGAGGATGCTGGCACCAGGCGAAGTGGCTTGGAGGAAATTGATTTTCTCCTCCATGAGCGCCTTATATTTTGGCATGTTGAGGCGGTCATCAAATCCTTCGTTGGTGCCATATCCCAGAATAATAACATCGGGTTGCATCAACGAAAGTTGGGCGGACAAAATGGGTTTGTCCCATTTGTCCATGAGCGCAAGGGTTGCACCGGGAATGCCGTGGCTTTCATAGCGAACACCCGCGCGGGCTGTCTCACTTCCGATGCCTAGCAGGGTGACAGGGCCATCTCCGTTGGGAGACAGGAGGATTGTCTGAGCGGTCTTGCCCTTGAGGCTGATGCGCATGAGTTGCGTGCCCTCGCCCCGGGTGGTGAAGGGGCCAAGCGGCGTGCCATCAAGGGTGAGGGTGAAGCTGCCGCCGCCGGGTTGTTGCAAGACGTCCAGCTCGATGTTTTCAAAGCCTGCGGGCGTGTCTGAGCGCAGGCGAATGAGATCTTGAGGGGCCGCACTGGTTGTGCGCACGCCGCTGAGGCCAAAGAGGCCGGAGGCTTGTGGTGAAAGGCTGTTGATGGTTTCCCAGCCGTCGGTGGCTGACACAGTAAAACCTTTGCGACGGAAATAGGGGAAGGGCTCACCGGCTGGAAATTGTCCCCGCCCTGCATCCCCAAAACGGGTGTGGAAGAGCTGGGCTAAGTCGCCTGAAAAATTATCCGCCGCGATATGGCTGTCACCTAAGTGGAGAATGCGCAGGGGTACTTGGGTTTGTTGACGGTCTAGGGCGTGAAGCTTCTCATAGAGAGCGCTCAAGCGTGGATCGGCGGGAATAGACGGGTCACATTGGTTGGGCGTGATGCAGCTTGCTAGAGTGGCCATAAGTGATATGGGGAGCGCTATGGGGCGCACCACTTGAACGATTGTCTTTGCAAAAGTTGCGGCAAGTCGTGGCCATTTCTGGACCCAATTGCTCTCAGTTTGCCGCTTGATTTTCTGGCCAACGCCAGTCATCGGACCGGCCCGGTTTGATTTCGGGTTGTTCATAAACTCGTCCGCGCAATGTATCGACCATGGCAGAGTCTACACCGATTTTTCCAGCTGTTGAGCCTTTTTCACTTTCAAGTGAAGCCTGCTGCCAATAGGGGAAGCCGCTATCGACTTGTGCGACTAATTCATCAGCGACAATTTTGGCCCATGATTGGTAGCCTGCAAGGGTAAAGTGAATGCCATCGTCAGCGCGCAGCAGGCGTTTACGTCCGCGTAAATCTGGGCCATAGGCGTTGTATTTGCCGGTTTTTGCATCCAACGTTCGGTCCCATGTGGGCACGAAGTAGTAATTATTGGGTTTTGCTAGATCGGAATAGATGCCGTTGAAATACTGCATGTCTCCGCCAAACCGAGGGGAGCGCATGGCGGGAAGACCTACCCAAAAAATACGCGCACCGGCGTCATTTAGATCATTGCTGAAGCGGGTCGCGCGGTCGCGGTATTCAACTTCCCAGCCGGGTTGGCGCAATCTGTGGCGTTTGCCGTGCTTGTCCAAAATTACCTGACGGTCATTTGTGCCCATTAAAATAACGGCAATATCGATTTTTTCTTCGCTGAGAATATTTTTGACTTGTTTGTTCCAGTCATAATATTCCGTGCGCACAAAGCCTGAAGCAACCTTGGAGCGTTTGATTAAACGGAACCGTTTGTCCTTGCGCAACACCCGGTAAAGGCCCGCCCATAGGCCATCGCCTAAGCTGTCACCCAGAATGACGATGTTGTAAGGCTTGGCGCGTTTGGCTGTGGCCTTCGTTGATTTTTTTGGGAGGGTCGTTGAGAGGGGTCGCACGTCAACGGGGCGTGTTTTGTCCGGGGTAATGCGGCCAGAATTGCGCGGCGCAGATTGCGGACGGGGCATGGGAATGTAGCTGGTGATTTTTACCGGCGGGGATGTTGTCTGGTTTGCAGAAGCTGCGCCAATCGTGACGATGTTTTTGATCGCCATAGCTGGCAGGGGCAGGCTCACTGTAAGAGCGCCCATTGCTAAGCTTGCCAACACTACTTTATTTATCAAACGCAACTGATCCCCCTAGTCGTTTCGGTATGCCCGAAATCGTCTGGTTCTCTGAACGCCCCCCGATTAGACTAGCAAAGTCCATCCGTATTCTGCCTTAACCCATGAGCTCAAGCTAGAACACTTATAAGTAAGGGATCAAGTTTTCTCGAACAAGAGTTTTCCCCTCTGAACTAAAAGGATTTTAGTGGGTTGGTTAATGGTGAAGTAAACATTTGACCCCGTCAGTACAAAGCCCCCAGCGCTAACGCTGAGGGCTTTGTTGGCCTAACTTACTTGTCCCATTCGCTTATTTTCCATCAACCTTTGCGCAGAATATCGCTGACCACACGTTCTAAGTCTTTAAGGGATGTGCATGTTGCCGCACTATCACAATAGGCCGCTAAGCTTTTCATCTCGCTGTCGCCCGTGCCCCACATGGATTTGGGTTCGGGGTTGAGCCATAAAACCCGTTTGGCGCGGGCGTGCACAACTTTCAAAATGTCGGCCCGGGGATCTGCGTTGTTGGACCTGCCGTCCCCCAAGATTATGACTGTGGTTCGATGGTCAATGTCGTCTAGGACCGTGCGTTCTAGCTCCTCAAAAGCGCGGCCGTAATCGGTGGAGCCGCTGCCATAAATTTTGAGCGTTTCACCGATGGCAGTTTCTAGATCTTGTGTTTTAAAGAGATCCGTTACCTCACCCAGTTCCCCAGAAAAGGCAAAAGCCCGTACCTTGGGCAGCACTTCTTGGAGGGAATATAGGAACATCAACAAGAAGTGTGCGTAGGAGGACACAGACCCTGACACATCGCAGATGGCCACGAGTTTTGGGCGGTCAATCTTCTTTTGCTTCCAGTGGATGTCAAACATGATGCCGTCATGCGCAATATTACGGCGAATGGTTTTACGAAAGTTCAGAGCGCCTCGAATATCTTTCTTTCGGCGGCGACTGTTTAAGGCCACGAGCCGTTTAGCCATTTTCCGCACGAGCCCTTGCATGAGCCGCATGTCGCGACGGTCCACATTGGTTAGGCGGACGCGTGAGAGTACTTCTTCCCGCAATTGCTGGCCGGCATTGGCGGTATAGAGATCCAGTTGACGCTCAACGTAATCGCGTACTTGTTCGCGCAAACCGTCCCGCAGGCCGCGAATGTAGACGACGCGGTCCTCATCTTTGTCCGTCGCGCGTTCAATTTCCATCTCAAGGCCTTCAAGGCCCATGTCTTCCATGATCCGGCGCACATACATGCCGCGCTGGGTGAAAAGACGGATACGGTCGATGCGGGCATTCTGACCCGCTTCTGCCAACGCTTGTTGCAGGGCGGCTGTGTCACCGCGCTCCAGCAATTCCAACAGGTCTGGGGAGGCTTGCGCCTCTTGCTCGGACGCATTCTCCGACTTTTCTGATTGGCCGCCTGCGCCGCCCCCACTGCCGGGTGGTCCGCCTTGGCCTTGACTTTCAGACTCATCAGACTCCGAAGAATCGTCTTCTTCTGAGGTGTTATCGGACGCGTTGTCGTCTTGATTTTCATCCTCTGGCGCGCCGTCGTTGGCGGCAGGGGATCTTATTTTCTCGAAGGAGAAATAGCGATCGAAGACACTGTTGAAGGCAAATTCTTCTTCGTCCGTTTTTGCAAGCACTTGAGACAGCGCGGACTTGAGGATTTCTCGGTCCTCAAATCCCACCAATTCAGCTGTGCGCCCTGCATCTATACTTTCAGATATGGAGACGCGCACATCGGATGCTCGTAGTGCCCGAATGAAGTTTCCCAGCATTTGGGTCATGGCTTTATGCCCCTCGTGCTTTGCTCACCAAAGCGTTGAGCTCGCCGTCGATGTTCTCAATATCGTCTTGGAATTTTAGCAAGATATTGAGGGTGTTGCGTACAAGGTCGGCGTCCAACTCATTTGCATGAAGCAGCAAGAGAGTGCGCGCCCAATCGATGGTTTCTGAGACCGCCGGGTGTTTTTTGAGATCTTCGCCGCGCAAGCCTTGAACGAAAGCAACGAGTTGTTTGCGCAGGCCTTCATCAATTTCTGGTACACGGGCGGCGATGATTTTTTGTTCCAGCTCTGATTCCGGGAAAGGAATGTAGAGGTGGATGCAACGGCGTTTAAGAGCGTCGCCAAGTTCACGGCTATTGTTAGAGGTGAGGAAAACAATAGGAGCGGAGCGGGCTTTGATTGTGCCCAGCTCTGGAATTGAAATTTGATAATCCGAGAGAAGTTCTAGCAAAAAGGCTTCAAATTCATCGTCTGATTTGTCGATTTCGTCGATGAGCAGCACTGAGCCATTTTCTTCCCACAAAGCTTTGAGCAAGGGGCGTGGCTCTAGGAAATCTTCGGAGAAAAATGTGTCGTCGAAATCATGGAGACGGGCGAGGGACTCAGTAAGTCCTTCTGCGCCTTCCATCAGGTCGCCGAGTTTTTCTTTGAGGACTTGCGTGTAAAGCAATTGCTTGCCGTATTTCCACTCGTAGAGCGCTTTGGATTCATCAAGGCCTTCATAACATTGCAGGCGAATGAGCGGCAGGGAGAGGAACTCGGCTGTGGCTTTTGCCAGTTCGGTTTTGCCAACACCGGGAGGGCCTTCGACGAGGATAGGTTTTTGAAGCTTTTGGGCTAGAAAAATTGCCGTGGCGATGTGGGTGTTGCAGATGTATCCGGATTTGGAAAAGCCTTCACGAATGGCTTCGATTTCTTGACGCTGGATTGACACAGGGTGTTTCCTTGATTTTTTTTTAATATCTGTTGAGGCGGACACTATCAGCGGAGGGGATAAAGGGGAATAGGGAAGCGCATCTCCTGTTCTTTGTTGAACAGGCCTTGTTTGGAATTGCTCAGATGATTTTTTCGGGAAAGCTGGTTTTCTGCTGTGTTGAGGGTACAATCCCCGCCAAAGCGCACGCACGGTGCGCATGAACAAGCGCATTTAATGCGTGTCTAAACTGGGAGACTGCTTGATGACCAAAATTAATGACGTCATGACCCTCGAAAATGAGGGCGATATTGCTGTCCTCACACTCAATTCGCCCCCTGTAAACGCTTTGTCTGCACCTGTTCGCGGCGGCATTGTTGACGGTGTGAAGGCTGCGATTGCCGATAGCTCTGTTAAAGCCATTGTGCTGATTTGCGAAGGGCGCACCTTTATTGCGGGCGCTGACATTACTGAATTCGGTAAGAAGCCAGTGGGTCCGAGCTTGTTTGAAGCTCAAGACATGATCGAAAATTCTACCAAACCTATCATTGCTGCTATTCACGGCACAGCTCTTGGGGGTGGTTTGGAAGTGGCCTTGACGTGTCATTACCGGGTTGCGGTTCCTTCGGCCAAATGTGGTTTGCCAGAAGTGAACTTGGGTCTCCTGCCAGGTGCGGGTGGGACGCAGCGTTTGCCACGGATTGTTGGTCCTGAAGCGGCTTTGCAAATGATGGTAACAGGCGCGCATGTGCCAGCACCGGTTTGCTTGAAAACGGGCTTGATCGATAGCTTGACGGAAGAAGGGGAACTCCGTGCTGGCGCGATTGCATTCGCACAGAAAGTTCTCAACGATGGTTTGCCACTGAAAAAAGTGCGTGATTCCAATGAAAAAGTGGAAGCCGCACGGGGTAAGCCTGAAATCTTCAGCGAATTCCGTAAGTCGATTGCTCGTAAGACACGCGGTTTTAAAGCGCCAGAATACAACATCCAATGTATTGAAGCGGCTGTGAACTTGCCTTTCGATGAAGGTGTTGCGGTTGAACGTAAGCTCTTTGGTGAGTTGGTAAGTGGCGAACAATCAGCTGCTCAACGCCATGTGTTCTTTGCTGAACGTCAAGTTTGGAAAATTCCAGGCATTGATAGAAACCTTCCGCTTCTTCCCATCAACAAAGTTGGGATCATCGGCGCTGGCACCATGGGTGGCGGTATTTCGATGAACTTTGCGAAGGCGGGCATTCCCGTTGTGATTGTTGAACGTGACCAAGCGCCCCTTGATCGCGGTTTGGGTGTCATTCGTAAAAACTACGAAAACACAGCGGCTAAAGGCCGTATCAGTGCAGATGACGTGACCACACGCACAGGGCTCATTTCTGGTTCAACAGATATGAATGCTTTGGCTGATTGTGATCTGATTATTGAAGCTGTGTTTGAAAACATGGACGTGAAACAAGACATCTTCCGCAAGTTGGATGAAATTTGTAAAGAGGGCGCAATCCTTGCGACGAACACCTCTGCGCTGGATATCAACGAGATCGCCTCTGTTGTGAAACGTCCAGAAGCTGTGATCGGCTTGCACTTCTTCTCTCCTGCAAATGTGATGAAATTGCTTGAGGTTGTTCGGGCAGACAAAACATCTGACACGGTTATTGCAACCTCGATGGCGCTTGCTAAGCGGATCAAGAAAATCGCTGCTTTGGTGGGTGTCTGTCCTGGCTTCGTGGGTAACCGGATTTTGGCTCCCCGCCAGCGGGAAGCGCAGAAGCTCATTCTAGAAGGCGCGATGCCTTGGGACGTGGACAAAGTGTTGTTCGACTTCGGTTTGCCAATGGGTCCGTTTGCGATGTCAGACCTTGCGGGTCTTGACCTTGGATGGCAGGCAGATAAGAGCAATGGCTCAACCATTCGTGAAGTGCTCTGCGAAATGGATCGTCGTGGTCA
>NVSO02000178.1 GCA_002401305.2 Rhodobiaceae bacterium
AGCGGCCCAAACCGATCAATCATTTCAGCAGCAAGCCCATCAAGCTCCGTCTTATCTTCAACCTGAGACAAGCGGCGATAGAGCGTCATGCGGTTTTCAAGGTCGGCAACATAGCTCTCTGGGATGAGAACAGGTGTGCCGATATTGATTTGAGGAGACCACTGGCCCTCTTCCTCATTATCAATATCACCCTTCATCTGCGCAACTGCCTCTTCAAGCATCTCCTGATAAAGCTCAAAGCCAACTTCGCGGATTTGGCCAGACTGTTCGTCGCCCAGCAGATTACCACCGCCCCGAATATCCAAATCATGGGATGCCAACGAAAAGCCAGCCCCCAGAGTATCCAATGACTGCAAGACTTGTAAGCGCTTGTCCGCACTCTTGGTCAATGTGCGATTAGGCGAAACTGTTAGATACGCATAGGCACGTGCTTTAGATCGACCAACCCGGCCCCGCAATTGATAAAGCTGAGCAAGCCCATACATATCAGCCCGGTGTATAACCATCGTATTGGCGGTCGGAATATCAATCCCGGATTCCACGATCGTAGTGGAAACCAGCACATCATATTGGCCATCATAGAAGGCCGTCATTTTGTCTTCAATTTCCGTCGGTGTCATTTGTCCATGCGCGGTAATGAATTTAACTTCCGGCACATATTCCCGCAAAAACTCTTCGGCATCTGCAAGGTCACTGACGCGCGGACACACATAAAAGCTTTGCCCACCGCGATAGTGCTCCCGTAGCAACCCTTCCCGAATAACAACCGGATCAAAGGGGCTGACATAAGTGCGTACAGCCAACCGGTCGACCGGCGGCGTGGCAATGATGGACAATTCCCGAACGCCAGATAGGGCCAATTGCAAGGTCCTAGGAATAGGTGTCGCGGTTAGGGTCAACACATGCACGTCGGTTTTAAGTTGCTTCAACTGCTCTTTGTGCACCACGCCAAAATGTTGCTCTTCATCCACAATCATCAAGCCAAGATCGCGGAATTTAATCTTCTTACTGAGCAGTGCGTGGGTGCCAATAACAATGTCAACTTGTCCCGATGCCAAACCGTCCCGCGCTTCTTGCATGTCTTTTGAAGAGACCAGTCGAGACATTTGACGGATGCGCACCGGCAACCCCTGGAAGCGTTCAATAAAGCCCCGGTAGTGCTGACGGGCAAGCAAGGTCGTAGGAACAATAACAGCCACCTGATGCCCCGCCATCGCCACCACAAAGGCCGCGCGCAACGCTATTTCCGTCTTCCCAAACCCAACGTCACCACACACCAGTCGGTCCATGGGGCGTCCTTTGCCGAGGTCCTCGATGACTGAGTTAATGGACTGAAGCTGGTCCTCGGTTTCCTCGTAGGGGAAACGCGCACAAAACTCGTCATAAGCCCCATCTTGAGGAAAAATCTTCACGCCCTCTTTCAACTCACGTGCCGCCGCAATCTTGATGAGTTGTCCCGCAATCTCGCGCAGACGTTCTTTCATCTTAGATTTACGCGCCTGCCAGCCAGAGCCACCAAGACGGTCTAATTGAACACCTGCATCCTCAGACCCATAACGCGAGAGCAGCTCAATATTCTCGACGGGCAAGAAAAGCTTGTCGCCGCCGTGGTAAATCAGCAAGAGGCAATCATGGGGCTCGCCCGTCACATTAACGGTTTGCAAGCCTTCAAACTTACCGATGCCATGATCGACATGCACCACATAATCACCCGGTGTGAGGCTACCAGCTTGGGTGATGAAATTATTAGCGCGTTTCTTCTTATGGCGCCGAACCAAACGGTCACCGAGCACATCTTGCTCACTGATGACAGCCATCTCATCTGTCTCAAAGCCACGTTCCAGCCCAAAGACAATCAATTTAACGGTCGCTTTGTTACCGGCTAAAACTTCTTGCCAAGTATCAACAGCTTCTACATTGGGAATATTGTGATCGGTCAATACGCCCATCAGGCGCTCTCGAGCACCGACAGACCAACTTGCAATGACGATCCGTTTGCTTGCTTTGCGCAGACCCAGAATGTGGCCGCCCAATGCATCAAACAAATTAGTGTCGGGTTGCTGGCGTTCCGGGGCGAAGCTCCGCCCCTGTTTAACGCCCAAATTGTGAACTTCAACACCTTCGGCCCCATCAGGGATAGCAAAAGGAGAAAAGGTCCGCAGAGGTCGGTCCGCAATGAGGGCTTTCCACTCAGCCTCATCAAGGTAGAGAAACTTTGGTTTAAGCGGTTTATAAGCCGCCGCATCCATCGCCTTCATTTCCCGTGCCGCAACACGTGCCTCATAATAATCTTGGATGAGATCCAGCCGCGCATTCAGGGCGCTTTCGATGTTGTGGTCAAAACACACAGCACCCTTTGGAAGGTAATCAAAAACACTGTCCATCTGCTCATAGAACAGCGGCAACCAATGTTCCATGCCGTGATATTTCCGGCCCTCTTTCACTGCTTCATAAAGCGGATCATTATCTCGGTTGGTGCCAAAGGCTTTTACATACCCAGTGCGGAACCGGTTGATGCTCGCCTCATCCATGTGAATCTCACTCACAGCCACAAGTTCGACTTCACGCAGCTGACTGACCGTGCGCTGGCTCTCCGCATCAAAACTACGGATCGCATCAAGCGTGTCCCCAAACATGTCTAACCGTATGGGCAATTCAGCGCCGGGCGGAAACACATCAATGATGCCCCCCCGTACAGCATATTCCCCGTGTTCCCGAACAGTACCAGTGCGCGAGAAACCATTGGCCACAAAATAACGTGTCAATTCATCGACGTTGATGACATTGCCCACATGAGCGCGCCATGCCCCCTCCGCGACAACCGAGCGAGGCGGCACACGTTGCAGCATTGCATTGATGGTTGTCAGCAGAATAAAGGGCCGCGTTTCATCTTCGCCGCGCTTCACCAGCCGCGCCAAAGTCGCCATACGTTGGCTTAGAATTTGGCCTTGCGGCGAAACCCGGTCATAGGGAAGACAGTCCCATGCTGGAAATTGCACGACTTCAATTTCAGGCGCGTAGACTTGGAGGGCTTCTACCAGCTCGGCCATGCGGACGTCATCGCGGGCGACGTGGGTAATAGGCACACCCTTGCTGCCACGCGCCATGTCCGCCAAAATAAGCGCGTCATAACCCTCAGGAACTTCTCCTAGAGAGAGCGCCCCTTTCATGTCCAGCAAAGTCGTGAGATTGACCACAAATAACTCCGATAGCCTGATTTAAAGATCGTCGCGCAAGACGGTCCCTTTGAGTTGTTTAAACGAACAAATCCGCTTGAAGAGAGGCGTATTGAACTCTTCTGGCGTTTTTTCAACACCGCAAATCCAATTATAGGCCGTCGTATCCAGCACCTCGAGTAGGGCCTCGAACTGTTGAAGCTCTTCTTCGGTGAGGTTTTCCATCTCTTGGTTGGCGAAATGGCCGAAAATCAGGTCCATTTCCTTTGTCCCGCGATGCCAGGATTGATATTTGAGACGTTTAAGGCGAACCGTACGAGGGCTCTCGGGGGCATTATCTGCAGTCATGGGAGTTCCTTTCAGCCCGCTGATATAGCCCGAAGTAGCGCCAATGTCACCCTGCCTAAACATTTGATCTCCGCTTAATATTTGGGGCGACGCGCTTGGGCCGGTTGGTCTATTCTAGTCCCGCACCCGAATCTGCATTTTCACCAGAAAAGACAGAGAAATTAGAGAGATATCCGACCGATGCGGCCCGAAATATTATTCCCGCTGTTCAAAAGCATTACCAGCCTGCCCGGCATCGGTCCGCGCATGGAAAAACGTGTGGAGGATCTCGCAGGTCCCCATGTTGCTGATTTGTGTTGGCACCTACCTGCTGGATTGGTCGATCGGCGTTACCAGCCTAAAATTGCAGAAGCCAAAGACGGCGAAATTGCCACCATCACCGTCAATATCGGCAGCCACATAGCGCCCCCCTCTGGCAACAAGCGTCTGCCATACCGCGTGTGGGTCAATGATGACAGCGGCGACATGGCCCTTGTCTTTTTCCATGCCCGCCCCGACTACCTTCACCGCATGTTGCCCGAAGGCGAAACTCGGATCATCAGCGGCAAAATTGAGATGTTCCAAGACGCCCCGCAAATGTCTCACCCCGACCACATCCTTACCGAAGCCGAATTAGACAATCTGCCGCTGGTCGAACCGGTCTACCCGCTCACCCAAGGTGTGACGCAAAAGGTGCTGCAAAAAGCCATTCGCGGCGCCCTGAAGCAACTGCCCGATTTGCCCGAATGGCAAGATCCCGCATGGCTGGCAAAGCAAGGATGGGATACGTTTAACAAAACCCTAGCCCGCGCCCATGCCCCCGAAGACCTTGCAGACTTAGATCCCAATAGTCCCGCTCGCTGTCGCTTGGCATTTGATGAACTTCTCGCCAACCAACTTGCCCTAGCGCTGGTTCGCCTGCGCATGAAAAAACAACCCGGCAGAAAAATTGTCGGCACAGGCATTTTGCGCAAAAAAATTGAAGCCGAAATTCCCTTTTCCCTCACCCATGCTCAAAACATGGCCTTGGCTGAAATAGACGGGGACCTCAAAGCACCTTGGCGCATGTTGCGCCTGCTGCAAGGAGACGTCGGCAGCGGCAAAACCATCGTCGCTCTTCTGGCAATGGCCAGCGCAGTTGAAGCAGGCACACAGGCCGCCATGATGGCGCCGACCGAAATTCTTGCCCGCCAACATCTCGAAACCCTGTTGCCCCTATGTAAAGCCGCTGGCATTTCGCTGGCCCTTTTGACAGGCCGAGAAAAAGGCAAAACCCGTGAGGCTCTCCTCTCTTCTCTCGCCGCCGGAGAGATCGACATTCTGGTCGGCACGCACGCCCTCTTTCAAGACGACGTTACCTTCAAAAATCTGAGCCTTGCCATTGTCGACGAGCAACATCGGTTTGGTGTCCATCAACGACTTCAGCTGTCTGGCAAAGGAGGTGCGGGCACCGACGTCTTGGTTATGACCGCCACGCCGATCCCCCGAACCCTAACTCTGACCGCTTACGGAGACATGGATGTCTCCCGCATTACCGAAAAGCCACCGGGCCGGCTGCCAATAGACACGCGTATTCTTCCCATAGAGCGCTTGTCAGATATGGTCGAGGGGCTCAAACGAGCGTTGGCGTCTGGCGCACGCGCGTATTGGGTGTGCCCACTGGTCGAAGAGAGCGAGCTTGTCCAAGCAACAGCGGCTGAAGACCGATATGCATTCCTAAAGGCCATTTTTGGGGACACAGTCGGCATTGTACACGGACGCATGAAGGCGGCCGAAAAAGACGAGGTGATGCAAAAGTTTATTGCCGGTGACATCAGCGTGCTTGTCGCAACCACTGTCATTGAAGTCGGTGTAAATGTACCCGAAGCCACCATCATGGTCATTGAACACGCAGAACGGTTTGGCCTTGCTCAATTGCACCAATTGCGCGGGCGTGTGGGCCGTGGCTCTGGTAAGTCCAGCTGCATGTTGCTGTATCAAGGCCCATTGAGCGAAACAGCCCAAGCCCGGCTCAAAATCATGCGCGACACCGAAGATGGCTTCATCATCGCCGAAGAAGATTTACGACTGCGCGGTGCGGGCGAATTGTTGGGAACACGCCAAAGCGGCCTGCCCACATTTCATTTTGCAGACTTGGCGTCTCACGCAAACTTGCTGGCCGTCGCCCATGATGATGCGCGCCTCATCATCGAGCGAGACCCCGAACTTCAATCAGACCGAGGCCAAGCTCTGCGCACGATGCTTTATTTATTTGAACGCGACGAAGCCATTCGATTTATCCGGTCCGGCTAAATCCTTCGCAAAACCACTAGGCCTCACGCGTAGGGTTTCCCAGTTGCTTACCGCCCACCTCGACGGGTGCAGATTCGCCCGGCACAACAAGCCCGGCGGAGATAACCAACTTGGCAGCCTCCTCTACAGACATGTCCAATATTTGAATATCGGTCCTTGGCACAAACAGCAAAAATCCAGAGGTCGGATTGGGTGTTGTGGGTAAAAATACACTCAGAAGCTCAGGCGTACCGGGCACCCGGCTTGCAACCTCCCCTTTTGTCACTGTCGTGACAAAGACCAAGGCATAAAGCCCCTTACGAGGGTATTCAATCAAGCCAACATCTTTAAATGACGTTGTGCCCTGCGCTAGAACGGTTTCAAATATTTGCTTTAGCGCGCTGTAAATGGTCCGCACCACGGGCATGCGTTCCACAATACGCTCACCCAAACTCAAAACTTGGCGACCAAAAAAATTGGCCGTCAGCGCGCCCAGTATAGTGAGTGCCACCAAGGCAACCAAAAGTCCAAGCCCGGGAATGGAAATGGAGAGATAGTTTTCAGGTCGATACGCTGCGGGAATGAGGGGCATAAACCACTCATCGACCACCTCAATAAACCAGCTTGTGAGATAGAGAGTGATTCCAATTGGCGCCGCCACAACTAATCCTGTGAGGAAATAAGTGCGAAAACGGGCACCAACAGAAGTTTTTTTCGCTGGTTTTAGGAGCGTTTGACTGTTGGGATTACCGTCGGGTCCAGTTGCGTTTGAATTAGATTTGTTCGCGGTCATGTATTCTCTTTTGGGCTCTGAGGGGGGGAAATCAGCTGGCCCACGCCTTACCAAACACCTTAATTCATGGCAAAACAGGAACGAAGCAAAATTATGGACAAAGCGACGTCAATTGAACGTCCGGCATATTCAATCGGAAAATGATGATGGCCCAGAGTACAGCGTCAGAAGTAACTAAAACGACAAAAGACACCGCCGTTGAGGAAATGCAGGCCCTTTTAGCGACAGCCTGCCAGTCCCACATCGACCAATCCTCAAAACTTGTCTCGCTCAAACGCCTTTCCGGCGGCGCCAGCCAAGAAACGTGGTCTTTTGACATCCAGATTGGTCCCCAAACCCTACCCCTTATTCTCCGGCGGGCACCCGGTGGCATGCGAGACCCCGACAAAGAAACAGGCCTGCCATTGGCCACCGAAGCCGCTTTGATCCACCTTGCCGATACGGTCGCAGATATTCGCGTGCCCCCCGTTCGCTTTGTCCTCACCCCCGAGGATAATTTGGGCGAAGGCTTCATTATGGATCACGTATATGGGGAAACGATTGCCCGCAAAATTCTACGGGATGCAGAGTTTGAAGCCATACGCCCAGACCTTGCGAGGCAATGTGGTGATATTTTAGGACGGCTGCACGCCATTCCCACCGATCAGTGCCCGCCTCTGCGCACCGCTCCAGCTCTAGAAGAATTGGCCCAATATCGCGCCACTTATAAAGCCCATAATCACCCGCACCCCGTCTTCGAGCTCGCCTTTAAATGGCTGAGCGATAATGCCCCCAAGAACCCTAGAATTACGCTGGTTCATGGTGATTTCCGAAATGGCAATTTGATAATCACACCTGAAGTGGGTGTGGCTGCCGTGTTGGACTGGGAACTCGCACACTTAGGGGACCCGATGGAAGACCTGGGCTGGCTCTGTGTCAATTCTTGGCGGTTCGGCCAAATAGACAAACCAGTTGGTGGGTTTGGTCAGCGCGAAGACCTCTTTGCAGCCTACGAAAAATCCAGCGGCATATCGGTTGATCCAGAACACGTTCGG
>NVSO02000179.1 GCA_002401305.2 Rhodobiaceae bacterium
CAATTTCAGCGGCAGATGAGAGCTATCGCCCGCGTACATTTTCTGCCCAACTTGACGTTTAGGGTACTGGACGATCAGACGACGCTGAGCCCGCTCCACAAACACGATGAAGGCGATCAAGCCAATCACCATAACAATCAAGCCTAGGATCAAGAGCGTAGACAAAGCACCTTGGCGCCCAAGCTCTAGCGTGCTGACAATCGCAGATGGCAATTCAGCCACGATACCAGCAAAAATAATCAGAGAGATACCATTCCCGACGCCGCGCGCAGTAATCTGCTCGCCAAGCCACATTAGGAATATCGTACCGCCCACCAGTGTAATCACCGCGGAAATGGTGAAATACATACCTGGATTTGTCACAACGCCCTCAGCTGAAGACAGTCCAGAAGCAATCGCATAGCCTTGAAGGGTCGCCAGTATCACCGTTCCGTACCGAGTGTACTGATTGATCGTCTTGCGGCCCTGCTCGCCTTCTTTCTTCAGATCACCAAGGTGAGATGACACGCTGGTCATCAACTGAATAATGATAGACGCAGAGATATAAGGCATGATGGTCAGAGCGAAAATCGCCATCCGACCCACAGCACCCCCGGAGAACAAGTCGAGCACATCGAAAATGCCGCCTTGCTGAGCCTGAAACACTTGCGCCAACGCTGCCGGGTCAATCCCCGGTAACGGAATGTAAGTCCCCAGCCGATAAACTAGAAGCGCGCCTAGTGTGAACCAGATGCGCTTCTTAAGTTCATCCGCCTTGGAAAATGCAGCAAAGTTCATATTTGCTGCTAACTGTTCCGCCGCTGACGCCATGTTTAGCCTCTCCAAGAGTATAGGATGGGATAAACCCACCCTGCCTCACAACTTACTCAGCAGCTTCCGATTTAGCTGCCAGTACTGTTACAGATCCACCTACTTTTTCGACTGCTTCAAGTGCTGACTTAGATACACCAGCAACTTCAAAGCTAACCTTGGTAGTTAGATCACCCTTAGCCAACAAACGCAGGCCATCTTTAGCAGCACGACGTACAACGCCAGCTTCTACCAAGACTGCTTCTGTTAGAGGCTTGGAAACATCCAATTTACCAGCATCGATAGCTGTCTGAATGCGACCCAAGTTCAGTTCATTGTACTTCTTCGGGTTTGGCACGTTAAAGCCACGTTTTGGCAAACGCATGTGGATCGGCATTTGGCCGCCCTCAAACCCTTTAATAGCCACACCCGAACGGGATTTCTGACCTTTGACACCACGGCCGCCGGTCTTACCTTTACCCGAACCGATACCGCGACCAACGCGCAAGCGTTCTTTACGGGCACCGGGGTTATCTGCAAGCTGATTGAGCTTCATAGTATTAATCCTCGTTGATCGCGATTTTAATCTTCGATCACACGTACTAAGTGAGACACTTTATTGATCATGCCGCGAACGGATGGTGTGTCTTCCAGAGTACGAGTACGGTTCATTTTGTTAAGCCCCAAACCGACCAGCGTTTGACGCTGATCAGGTTTACGGCGAATTGGGCTACCGGTCTGTTTAACAGTAACGGTCTTGCCTGACTTAGTATCTTTAGTCATCGCTAGATTCCTTCGAAACCAGTGTTACTCGGCAACCGCCGCTTCAGCAGGTTCGCTACGGCGACCAACAACGTCGGCCACTTTTTTACCGCGACGAGCTGCAACCATACGAGGGCTTTGCTCAAGCTTAAGTGCGTCAAATGTTGCACGAACCATGTTGTATGGGTTGGAAGACCCCATGGATTTAGCAACAACGTCCTGAACACCCAATGTCTCAAACACCGCACGCATTGGACCACCAGCAATGATGCCGGTACCCGCAGGTGCTGTGCGAAGGATAACCCGGCCTGCGCCGTGACGTCCTTCGATATCGTGGTGCAATGTCCGACCTTCGCGAAGTGGTACGCGGATCATCTGACGTTTAGCTTGTTCAGTTGCCTTACGAATTGCTTCAGGAACCTCACGTGCCTTGCCTTTACCAAATCCTACGCGACCTTTTTGATCACCCACAACTACCAAAGCTGCGAAGCCAAAACGACGGCCCCCTTTTACAACTTTAGCAACGCGGTTGATGTGGACCAACTTGTCCACAAATTCACTGTCGCGATCGTCCCGATCTCTATTTTCTCTACGAGCCAATGTGCCGTTCCTTTAGAACTGGAGGCCGCCGTTGCGGGCGCCTTCTGCCAGCGCTTTGACGCGCCCGTGAAAAATATAGCCGCCGCGGTCAAAGATGACCTCTTTTACGCCTGCTTTAACAGCGCGCTCGGCGACCAAGTTGCCGATAATAGAAGCAGCTTCCGCATTGCTCCCTTTATCGCCTGAGAAGTTTGCTTCCTTGGATGATGCCGATGCCAGCGTAGTGCCGGAAATATCGTCAATAACCTGCGCATAAATATGCTTGGAAGACCGGAACACTGACAAACGCGGGCGACCATTGGCCAACTTGCGAAGTCTTGTCCGAGAGCGCTGCTTGCGCCGTAGATTGATTGTGCGTTGCTTGCTCATGGCTCTTACTTCTTCTTCCCTTCCTTGCGGAAGATGTACTCACCCGCATATTTGACACCCTTGCCTTTGTAAGGCTCAGGTGGCCGATAGGAACGGATTTCCGCAGCGACTTGACCGACGCGTTGTTTGTCAATCCCAGAGATTGCAATCTCAGTTTGCTTCGGCGTCTTAATCTCAATCCCTTCAGGGATCGCATAATTAACGTCGTGGCTAAAACCGAGTGCCAAATTAAGCACTTTGCCCTGAACCTGTGCCCGATAACCAACACCGTTGATTTCGAGGTTCTTCGCGAAGCCCTTCTCAACACCTTCGACCATATTGGCCAAGTTAGTGCGAGTAGTGCCCCACATAGAGCGAGCGCGTTTCGTTTCATCGCGTGGCGTAACGGTTAAACCGTTCTCTTCCAGCGACACAGATACTTCGTCCACCAACGCAAGGGTCAAAACGCCTTTAGGGCCTTTAACCGATACATTCTGTCCGTCCACCGTCACAGTGACAGCCGCAGGTACAGTGATGGGATTTTTACCAATTCGTGACATCGTTGGTTCCTTATCCGTCAGGAGCTTTGTCTCATCAGAAGACGCGACAGAGCACCTCACCTCCTACGTTATTAGACCGTGCGTCGTTGTCAGACATGACACCGCGTGGCGTAGAGACAATAGAAATCCCCAATCCGTTTCGCACTGTTGG
>NVSO02000018.1 GCA_002401305.2 Rhodobiaceae bacterium
CTCTCAAGGCCTTAGGGATGGTGAGGCCGGAGTTGTCCTATGAGGATACTGCATTTAAGTGCGCTGGGGCGAGGGCTTATGTTGCGACATTGTAGAACAGGCCCTATGTATGGGCCCAATTGCTGAACATGGACTGGTTTTTGGCCATTTTGTATGGTGCAACTGGCATTCTTGGTGTGTTTTTGATTCTCTTTCTCATTTGAGGGTCCATTTAGATGCATGTTCGGCGTGGCCTTATTTGGGTCTAGCTTTTAATGAGCTCCTCTTTATTGGTGGAGCAGACGATAGGATTGTTGTGTATGGCCCGATTGGTCATGAAATTTGGTGGAACATCTGTGGCGGATCTGGACCGGATCCGCAATGTTGCCGCTCATGTAAAACGTGAAATTGATGCTGGGCATCAGGTGGCGGTGGTCGTGTCTGCCATGGCTGGGCAAACCAACCAGCTGGTGAATTGGACGCGCGAAGCAGCGAAGCTGCACGATGCACGCGAGTATGATGCTGTAGTGTCTACTGGTGAGCAGGTGACGGCGGGATTGTTGGCGATCACACTTCAAAACATTGGTGTTGATGCGCGGTCTTGGTTGGGGTGGCAAACTCCCATTTTGACAGACGGTGCGCACGGGGCTGCCCGTATTCAGGAAATTAAAGGCGAAGCGCTGATTGAACGACTTGAGCTGGGGCAGGTTGCCGTTATTGCAGGTTTTCAAGGAATTGGGCCTGATAACCGGATTACTACGCTTGGTCGTGGGGGGTCGGACACCAGTGCGGTGGCGATTGCTGCGGCAGTGAAGGCTGATCGCTGTGATATTTATACGGATGTGGACGGTGTTTATACGACCGACCCACGTATTGTGGCGAAAGCGCGTAAGCTGATTAAAATCAGCTACGAAGAAATGTTGGAAATGGCTTCGTTGGGTGCGAAAGTGCTGCAAACGCGGTCTGTTGAATTGGCGATGGTTCATGGCGTGCCGTTACAAGTACGGTCAAGCTTTGATGCGCCAGATGGCCCCCAAGGGCACGGTGTTGGCCGTGACTATTTTGGGCCGGGTACAATTGTATGCAATGAGGATGAAATCGTGGAACAGGAAGTTGTCAGCGGTATCGCTTATTCCAAAGACGAAGCTAAAATTACGCTGCGTAAAGTAGCGGACCAGCCTGGTGTTGCTGCGCGCGTCTTTAGTCCTTTGGCGGATGCAACGATCAACGTCGATATGATCGTGCAAAATGTTTCTGAGGATGGCAAGCGGACCGATATTACCTTTACTGTGCCGTCGGCTGATTTGGAGCGGGCGGTGGAAGTGATTAATTCTTCAGCAGCCGATATTCAATATGAGGAATTGTTAAGCGATACAGACGTTGTGAAAGTCTCTATCATTGGTGTGGGCATGCGGTCTCATGTGGGGGTTGCGCGCAAGATGTTTGAAACGCTTGCGGATAAAGGCATCAATATTCAGGTGATCTCTACATCTGAAATTAAGGTGAGTGTCTTGATTGGTTCAGAATATTCTGAATTGGCCATTCGCGCCTTACACACGGCTTACGGACTGGATCACGAGTAGAATATGGGTGCACCGCGGCATATAGAATCTCGTCTTCGGCGAGCTAGCGGACTATCGTTCCTGACATGCCAACATGGCTTGTCTGGGGAGGGTGAGTTGTGACTAATGCCAGCGCGGGTGGCCCGCGCGTTTTGCTGCGTCGATTGCGCGAAGAGATGGCGGCTCAAAGTAGTCCGCAGAAGCGTCTCGATAAAATCGTGCACTTGATTGCGCAAAGTGTTGTTGCGGAAGTTTGTTCTCTCTATCTCATTCGAGACGGGTCTGCGCTGGAACTTTTCGCGACTGAAGGCTTGCGCCCTGATGCTGTTCACATTACGCGGTTGCGTGTGGGGGAGGGGTTGGTAGGCGATATTGCTGCCCATGCCCGTCCGCTCAACTTGTTTGATGCCCAAGCGCACCCCGCCTATGTCTACCGTCCTGAAACGGGTGAAGAGGTTTATAAGTCGCTGATGGGTGTCCCCATCTTGCGTGGTGGCCGGGTTGTCGGTGTGGTGCTGGTGCAGAACCGAACCATGCGCCATTATTCTGAGGAAGAAGTGGAAGCGCTCGAGACTGTTGCGATGGTCATTGCAGAAATGCTGGCGGCAGGCGGGCTGACCCAATTGGGTTCTGAAGATGATGTGGAATCGCCGCCAGACCGGCCTCACTATGTGAGCGGCGCGGTTATCTCTGACGGTATTGCGCTGGGGCATGCGGTGCTGCATGAGCCGCGCGTGCATGTGGAACACCTTATTGCCGAGGACGTGGACAGCGAGCAGCTTCGATTAGAAAATGCCGTTTATGAATTGCGTTCTTCTATTGATCAGATGCTGAACACGTCTGATTTGAGCCATGCGGGTGAGCACCGAGAAGTTTTGCAAGCGTATCGGATGTTTGCAAATGACCGTGGTTGGCTGCGCCGGATGATCGAGGTGATCAAAACGGGGCTGACAGCTGAAGCGTCGGTTGAGCGGGTGCAAAATGATACGCGGGCGCGCATGATGCGCCAGACCGATCCTTATTTGCGCGATCGATTGCATGATTTAGACGACCTTGCGAACCGCTTGTTGCGCCATTTGATTGGCCTTGGGCCGTCGTCGGCCAGTGATGACCTGCCTGTTGATGCGATTGTGATTGCACGCAACATGGGTCCTGCTGAGCTTTTGGATTATGACAAGGACCGGTTGCGCGGATTGATTTTGGAAGAAGGGTCCAGCAACGCACATGTTGCGATTGTGGCCCGAGCGCTTGGCATTCCGACCATTGGTCGGGCTTCTGGCATTTTGGACCGGATCGAACAAAGCGATGCTGTGATTTTGGATGGGGACACGGGCGAAATTTATGTGCGCCCGACCCAAGATGTTATTGAAGCCTATTCTGAGAAGGCGCGGTTTAGAGCGCGTAAGCAAGCCCAGTATAAAGCGATCCGGCATGAAGCGTCGGTTACGAAGGATGGGATTGAAATTTCTCTGAATTTGAATGCAGGCTTGTTAGTGGATTTGCCTCATTTGGCGGAGTCTGGTGCAGAAGGCATTGGGCTGTTTCGGACAGAGCTTCAATTCATGATCGCCTCGACATTGCCAAGTCAGCGCGAGCAGACACAATTGTATTCCTCTGTTTTGGATTCTGCAGGAGAGCGCCCGGTTGTGTTTCGGACGCTGGATATTGGGGGAGACAAGATCCTTCCCTACATGAAAGCGGAAACAGAAGAGAACCCAGCTCTTGGGTGGCGGGCTCTTCGAATTGCATTGGACCGGCCTTCCTTGCTGCGCCATCAGGTGCGCGCCCTTCTTGGCGCTGCTGAGGGACGCGAGTTGCATCTGATGTTCCCAATGGTTGCTGAGGTTGCTGAATTCGTTAAAGCTAAGGCTTTGGTGGACAAGGAGCTGGCGCGGCTTGAGAAGTTCAACAAACCACGGCCTAGCAAGTTGGTCGTGGGGACAATGCTGGAAGTGCCTGCTTTGATATGGCAGTTGGATGCCTTGTTGCCGCTGGTTGATTTTGTCTCCATTGGCTCCAATGATTTATTGCAGTTCTTCTTTGCCAGTGACCGGGGCAACCCGCGTGTCTCTGATCGATATGATCATTTGAGCCCAGCGGTTTTGAACATGCTTCGTAGTATTGTCGTAAAATGCCGCGAGTATGATGTGACGTTGACCTTGTGTGGGGAGATGGCGAACAAACCGCTTGAGGCGATGGCGCTTATTGGTCTTGGTTTTCGGCGGATCTCGATGTCGCCGGCAGCCATTGGTCCGGTGAAAATGATGCTTCGCAGTTTAGATGCGGCTCATCTAGAGCGCTTTATGGAAAGTCTCTACCTACGCGGCGATGCGAGTTTGCGTGTGGAACTGGAAGAATTCGCCAAAAATGAAGGCATTTTGATTGGTTAGGCGATTAAATCACCTAAAAAGAGCTTAATGTGATGATCAGGCATTGCGGAATGCCTGCCCTTTTGATTTATTTAACCATCTTGAACTTAAAGTAATTGCCAGGTTAACCGAGGACTTCTTTTCCACACTTGCTGGCAAAGAGGGGCCTTTAAGATGCATTCTATTTGCCCGGTGCTCGGGCAGGAGAATGAAGCCGGGGGCAATCAATGGATGATCGCGTAGTGGCCGACAAAAAGGCCGGTGCTGAGAAGGAACAGGTAGAAAAATTGACCTTGGATGAGGATCGCCCAAAGGGTGCCCGCCGGATTCACTTGCATGACATTCAAGATGAGGCCGAAGCAAAAGCGAACGACAAAGCTGACCGAGTTGGTACAGCCCTTCGGGCGCAACGGCTTAAGCAGGGCTTGGATTTAGCAAAAGTGTCTGGCGATCTAAAAATTCGCCGTCCGTATTTGGAAGCATTGGAAGATAGTCGCGATAGCGCCTTGCCAGGGCGTGCTTATGCGATTGGATTCGTGCGCACATATTCAGCCTATCTCGGTATGGATTCTAAAGAGGTTGTTGACCGGTTTAAGCTTGAAATAAGCCCTGAGACTGAGCTTACAGATGAGCGGCTTGGCGAAGAGTATCCCTATGTGGAAGCGGGCTCCGAGCGACGCTGGCCTAAGGGATCACTGCTTATTTTACTTATGATTTCACTCGCTGCTATTTACGGCGCGTGGCAGCTTTCGTTTTCTGTGGACCAGATGGTTAGTGGACGGAGCGCAAGCGTTTCGCCTGTGTCGAGCGCTGGTTTGAACAATGGGGTTGCTCCGGTTGCGCCGTTCTCTGGGGCTGCAAGTGATCTCCCTGCTGGCACCATAACTGGTGCGCCAGAAACCACTGTGACCATCGAAACACTCCCCACTTTATCGTCTCCTATTTTGGTGCCACCTGTGGCGGCTACAACTTCCTCAGGTGAACCTGAAGTCGCTCTTGAAGGCAAACAATACGGTGTTGATAGTGCCATTGCGGCGGCGACACCTGCTGGACGTGTGACTTTGCGGGCCTTGAAAAATGATGCGTGGTTGCGCATTGAAGCGGCCAATGGGAAAGCTTTGTTTAGCGAAACTCTGAAAGCCGGGGATACTTTTGTTACCCCTGACCAAGAGGGTTTGGTGATGGTTGCCCGTGATGCGGGGGCCTTTGAAATACTCGTTGACCAAAAGTCAATCGGGCTGGCTGGGCCAAATGGATTGGTTTTGACAGGGCTTTCGCTCAATCCAGATGATTTGGGTCTCTAATTGGATGAGAAATGCGTTTCTGACTATGAAATGCGGAATCTCGGCCTCTTAGCCGCTTAAACGACACAATTTGGGGGGAGACACGGTGCGCTGTGTCTCCCCTTTGTGTCTTAATGCCGCATGGGTCGCCAGAACAGCGTGTGTTTGTTATATAGTCGGGATAGGTTAGAGCGTGACGCAGATGCTAAGGCGTCGCCCCCACTTGAATGGAATTATTAAATGAGTATTCGTCCGTGGCGCGATATTGAACGTCGTAAGAGCCGGCAAATCCATGTTGGATCTGTGCCGATCGGCGGAGATGCGCCCATTGCTGTGCAATCGATGACGAATACGATTACGTCTGACGTGAAGGCGACTATCGAGCAGATCCAACAATTGGAAGAGGCGGGCGCTGATATCGTGCGCGTGTCTTGTCCTGATGAGGCCTCTAGCCGAGCGCTCAAAGAGATCGTGGCTGAAGTTTCGGTTCCGATCGTGGCCGACATTCATTTCCATTATAAACGCGCCATTGAAGCCGCTGAGTCCGGTGCGGCTTGTTTGCGGATTAATCCGGGGAATATTGGATCGGCGGATCGGGTGCGTGAAGTTGTGAAGGCGGCCAAGGACCATGGGTGTTCCATGCGTATTGGCGTGAACGCGGGATCGCTTGAAAAACATTTGCTGGAACGGTTTGGCGAGCCTTGCCCCGAAGCCATGGTTGAAAGCGCTCTGGAACATGTGCGCTTGCTTGAAGACAATGATTTTCGTGAATATAAAATCTCAGTGAAAGCCTCTGACATCTTTTTGACCGTCGCGGCCTATCACGCGCTGTCTGAGGCGGTTGATTGTCCTTTGCACTTGGGCATCACGGAAGCGGGCGGCTTGATGAGTGGCACGGTGAAATCGTCCATTGGTTTGGGTTCTCTTTTATGGGCGGGCATTGGGGATACCATTCGGGTGTCTTTGTCTGCAGACCCGGTGGAAGAGATTAAAGTGGGCTTTGATATTTTGAAGTCGATGAACTTGCGCCATCGGGGGGTCAATATTATTTCGTGTCCTTCGTGCGCGCGCCAAGGGTTCAATGTCATTGAGACGGTAAAAATGCTGGAAGATCGTTTGGCTCATATTACAACGCCGATGACATTGTCAGTCATTGGGTGTGTTGTGAATGGACCGGGCGAAGCGGCTCAAACCGATGTCGGCTTTACCGGCGGCGGTGCGGGGAGCGGCATGGTGTATCTGGCAGGCTTGGCGGATCACAAGCAAAGCAATGACGGTATGGTTGATCATATCGTTGGGTTGGTGGAAGAAAAGGCTGTGGAGATTGATGCCGCGCGTGCCGTTGAAGAAGAAGCGCAATTACTTGCGGGCGATTAGCGAGGGTGTCTTGACCCTGCTTTGTCAGATGCTTTTTTCAACGATGTTCTCCCTGCTGATAGATTGAAATTTTATGATCCCCCAAGACCAATTGCGAAAAGTCCTCAACCGGTTTGAGGCGGTGCAAGCAGAGATGAATTCTGATATTGCACCAGATAAATTTGTGGCCCTTTCTAAAGAGTTCTCTGATCTTCAGGCCGTGGCGGAGGCCGCACAAGGGCTTCTACAAGCGCGTACTGATTTTGATGACGCCAAAGAGATGTTGGCTGACCCTGAGATGGTGGAGATGGCGCGTGAGGAAATTACGCGGCTAAACGCTGAGTTGCCGGCTTTAGAGCGCGCAATGCAATTGTTGCTCTTGCCTAAAGATGCCGCGGACGAACTAAACTCGATTATTGAAGTGCGGGCGGGCACCGGCGGGGATGAGGCGTCTCTTTTCGCGGGTGATCTTTTCCGGATGTATCAACGCTATGCTGATTTGCAGGGCTGGAAAATGGAGCTGATTTCGACGGCCTCTGGTGACGTTGGTGGCTTTAAAGAGGTTGTCGCGTCCATCCGCGGCAAGGGCGTTTTTGCCAAGATGAAATTTGAGTCTGGTGTGCACCGGGTGCAACGCGTGCCGACGACGGAGTCTGGGGGGCGTATTCATACCTCCGCTGCGACTGTCGCTGTTTTGCCAGAGCCCGAAGAAGTTGATATTAAGCTGGAAGACAAGGATCTGCGGATTGATGTGTTCCGCGCGAGTGGGGCGGGCGGACAGCACGTTAATACGACCGATAGTGCGGTGCGTATTACTCACTTGCCCACTGGGATTGTTGTGAACCAACAAGATGAAAAATCGCAGCATAAAAACAAAGCGAAGGCGATGTTGATTATGCGGGCGCGTTTGTTTGAAGCCGAACGTAACCGGGTGGATCAGGAACGGTCTGACGCGCGTAAAGATCTGATTGGCTCGGGAGATCGCTCGGAACGTATTCGTACCTATAATTTCCCACAAGGGCGGGTGACGGACCACCGGATCAATCTTACTTTGCA
Source organism: Rhodobiaceae bacterium (assembly GCA_002401305.2). Classification (GTDB taxonomy): domain Bacteria; phylum Pseudomonadota; class Alphaproteobacteria; order Parvibaculales; family Parvibaculaceae; genus NORP139. The sequence continues at coordinate 7,606 of NVSO02000018.1, forward strand.
CAAGCTAGATAATATTCTGGCGGGTGATGGTTTACATGAATTGGTGAACGCCTTGATTGCCGAAGACGAAGTACGTCGGTTGGCGAGCATGGGCGAGGATGAGGGGGCGTAATGGCAACGCGAGCTACATCATTTCGATCTGCGTGGGCGCGGTTTCGGGAACTTGACCTTGAGAGTGCGGAACTGGATGCGCGGCTGATTTTATGTGCAGCGGCTGACTGTTCTGATTTGAACTTTATTACTGACCCTGATGTTGAACTGACCGAGGCGCAGCTTAAGAAATTTGACCACTTTGTGTTGCGGCGCTCAGGGCGCGAGCCGGTCTCGCGTTTGCTGGGGGAGCGGGAGTTTTGGGGCCTGACTTTTGGGCTGGGCTCGGCCACGCTAGACCCGCGCGCTGACACTGAGGTTCTGGTGGAGGCTGTGCTGGAGCAGGTGGGTGATCGCCAAGCTGAGCTAAACTTGCTTGATTTGGGCACGGGCTCTGGATGTATTTTGATTGCCTTGCTGCATGAGCTTGGAAATGCTCGGGGAACGGGCGTTGATGTATCTGCTGAGGCGCTGCGTGTCGCAGGGCTGAATGCAACGCGCCACACCGTGGACGACAGGGCAGAGCTGCAGACGGGTAGTTGGTATCAAGCGCTGCCGAGTTCGGCAGACGGTTTGTTTGACGTCATCGTGTCTAACCCGCCTTATATTACCATCGAAGAGATGGGGCACTTGTCGCCAGAAGTTGCCTTCTTTGATCCTCATACTGCTTTGGTGGCGGGCGTCGATGGTTTAGATGCCTACCGAGTGATCATTGAGGGTGCACGTCGCTATCTTTCCCCTAATGGCTTTTTAGCTTTAGAGCTGGGAGCTGGGCAATTTGATGCGGTTCGGAAACTGGGAGCGGCTGCGGGGCTGCGGGTGCTTGGTGAGCGAAATGATTTGAGCGGTCATAAGCGCGTTATTCTGTTGGCTGTGTAGTTCTGGCTAGTTCTGGGTAGTCCTGTGGGGTTTTGGGTCGTTCTGTAGGTTTCGGCGGTTTTCTCAAAAAAGGGGTTGGAATAAGTCGTTTGAGCCGCTAGGTTGAATTTAAGGAATCGAGCGACGGGTTGGATCGCCACTTTCTGATCTTCTCAAACATGGGTATATCGTTGGCTGTTAAGCATTTGGTCAGCGTGAGGTTCATAGAAGAGAAAATGCCATGAACCCTTGTAGCGTGAGGCTACTTTGTGGGTATGCATTTAGATCAGCCTTCAAACATTCAGATGGTCAAACATTCAGATGGATTGAGAGACGCGGGTGCGTCTGGGATAAATTAGAGATTGGCCTTTAGCGACGCGCAGGATCTATGCGGTAGAAGCGCTGACCAATCGACTGGCTTCTTAAACAGAAGCAATGGCCTCCTCAAAGTTCTGCCTAGTTGGGCTTTTTGTGTATGTAGGCTTTTAAAACAGATTGCCAAATTGAATTATTGTCGGCCTTTGCCGATTGCTACAACAATCAAAATCCGTTTGTAACGGTATTCACCATATGTCGAGACTGTCATGAGAGTAGTAACCCCATGAAGCAGGGTCAAAACCCTAGACGCCCGCGCGGACGCGGACGTAAGCCACAAAA
>NVSO02000180.1 GCA_002401305.2 Rhodobiaceae bacterium
GCGTTGAACAGCGAGGTTTCCAGGAAGATCTGGCCGTCGGTGATCGAGATCACGTTGGTCGGAACGAAGGCCGACACGTCGCCCGCCTGGGTTTCGATGATCGGCAGTGCGGTCAGGGAACCGGTCTGGCCCTTGACTTCGCCGTTGGTGAACTTCTCGACGTAGTCGGCGTTCACGCGGGCAGCACGTTCCAGCAGGCGGCTGTGCAGGTAGAACACGTCGCCAGGGTAGGCTTCACGGCCCGGCGGACGGCGCAGCAGCAGCGAGACCTGACGGTAAGCCACGGCTTGCTTGGACAGATCGTCATACACGATCAGGGCGTCTTGACCGCGGTCGCGGAAGTATTCGCCCATGGCGCAACCCGAGTAGGCCGACACGTATTGCATCGCTGCCGATTCGGAGGCGGTTGCTGCCACGACGATGGTGTATTCCATCGCGCCGTGGGCTTCCAGTGCGCGCACCACGTTCTTGACCGACGAAGCCTTCTGGCCGATCGCAACGTAGATGCAGGTCATGTTCTGACCCTTTTGATTGATGATGGCGTCGATGGCGACAGCGGTCTTGCCGGTCTGGCGGTCACCGATGATCAGCTCACGCTGGCCACGGCCGATTGGGATCAGCGCATCAATCGCTTTCAAACCAGTCTGCATTGGTTCGTGAACAGACTTACGAGGAATAATCCCCGGAGCTTTCACATCAACGCGGCGACGTTCCGTGGACTCAATTGGTCCCTTTCCGTCGAGTGGATTACCTAGCGGGTCAACAACCCGGCCCAGTAGACCTTTGCCAACAGGCACGTCCACAATTGAGCCAGTCCGTTTGACTGTGTCGCCTTCCTTAATAGCTCGGTCAGAACCAAAGATCACGACACCAACGTTGTCATGTTCAAGGTTCAAAGCCATTCCCCGGATACCACCAGGGAATTCGACCATCTCGCCGGCTTGAACATTGTCCAAACCGTAAACACGGGCGATACCGTCACCAACTGACAGCACTTGACCAATTTCAGATACTTCAGCTTCGGAACCGAAGCCTTTGATCTGTTCTTTAAGGATTGCAGAAATTTCCGCGGCCTGAATGTCCATCAGCCAGCCTCTTTCATCGCAAACTTGAGTTTATTGAGTTTTGTGCGCAGGGATGAATCAATCATCTTACTGCCCACTTTCACGATCACACCGCCGAGCAAGCTTGCATCGACAGTAGTGTTTACTTGTACATCCCGTCCAACCGCGGCCTTAATTGAGGCTTTGAGTTGTTCAGTTTGCAAATCACTAAGCGGATGAGACGAGATCACGTCTGCGGAGATTTCTCCCCGACGATCTGCCATCATCTGCCCGAAGGTTTTGATAATATCGCCTAACGCAGCTAAGCGCCGGTTCGATGTAATCACACCTACAAAATTCAAGGTAAGCGTTTGCACCCCAGCCTTCGTCAGCAAAGCCGACATGGCAGCGGACTGTGCGTCTGCGCCGTAAAGGGGACTGGATACAAATGCGCTGAGCTCTTCTGAGGTTGCCAGAAGGGCACCGAGCTCGTTGAGATCGGTTTCGACTTTTGCCAGAACGCCCTGCGCATCAGCAAGCTCGATGAGCGCTGTTGCGTAACGTCCGGCCATGCCGGTTACTAGAGTTTGATCAGCTGACACGTGCTAGAGCTCGCTGTGCTTGGTAAGAACCTGTCTTTAAGTCCCGCTTATCGGGACCAAAGCATAAGTTCTTGAAATGATTGACCAAAAAAGACCGCATTGAGAAGTGAAGAAAACAGGTTTCTCAAGGTCGCGGGTTAGGTAACATAGTGTTTCAACACTGGCAACCAGAGTCCCGGATTTTTCGACCTTTCCATGTGAATAAATCGAGCCAGTGGGACCAATTTGCCCAATTTGCCTATGATCGAGCGCATAAGCCCCAAAATTGCGATGTTTTGACACACCGCGCAGAGGCGCTGAGTCGTTTTGGGGAAGGTCGAGCTTGCCGCCCCATGGATTACCGGAACAAGTCCGGCAATGACGTCTAGAGGGCTGTATCCATACAGTAAAGCATCCTCCTCGCCCCCTAAAGGAAGTTATGAGGGTCCACATCCACACTTAGCCGCATGGAACTAGGCACTTTGACGCCCTCAAGCCATTGCGCCACAAAGCCTTGCACATGGGCCTCCCGGGTCGCTTTGACCAAAAACCGCACCCTATGGCGCCCTCTCAGCAAGGAAATCGGCGCGGGAGCAGGCCCCAAAACGCTGACCTTATCGGAATGCGGCACCCGCAACGCCAGTTCCCGCGACAAACCTTGCACCTTATCCAGCTCAGGACCCGACAAAACCAGAGCAACCAAGCGGCCATAGGGCGGATAACCCAGCATTTCGCGACCCCGTGCCTCCCGCTCCAAGAACTTGTCCCGGTCTCCCGATACCAACGCTCCCATGACCGGGTGCTCTGGCATATAAGTCTGCATCAAGACACGGCCCGGCTTTTGCGCCCGCCCGGCCCGCCCCGCAACCTGGTGGAGCAATTGATAAGTCCGCTCGCCCGCCCGCAAATCACCGTTCTCCAGCCCCAAGTCCGCATCCACCACTCCCACAAGTGTGAGCAGCGGAAAGTTCAACCCCTTGGCCACAATCTGGGTGCCGACAATCAAATCAATTTCATGGTCTTGGATTTGGCGAATGGCCTCGCCGTAAGCCGCAGGTCCGCGCAATACATCTGAGGACAATAAGGCGATCCGTGCCTCGGGAAAGGAAACCTTCACTTCTTCCATGATCCGCTCAACACCAGGACCACACGCCACCAAACTATCTTCCTCCCCACAATCCGGACAGGCCGACGGGCTAGGTGCTTGATACCCACAATGATGGCATTGCAATTGTTTGCGGAACCGATGTTCCACCAACCACGCATCACACTGAGGACAGCCCAACCGATGCCCGCATGTGCGGCACAAGGTGAGCGGTGCATACCCGCGACGATTGAGGAACAACAAAGCCTGCTCGTCCCGTGCCAAAGTTTCGCCCACCGCAGACACCAACACGGGCGAGAGCCACTTGCCCCGCTCTGGCGGATGTTGGCGCATATCAATCGGCTTGATCGTCGGCAACACAGCGCCGCCGTGACGACGGGGCAAAACTTCATGCGCGTATCGACCCGACCACACATTGCTCATGGTCTCCAGCGACGGCGTTGCAGTGGCCAACACAACCGGGAACGCCCCCAGCGAAGCCCGCACCACACACATGTCGCGCGCATTATACGCAACACCTTCATCTTGCTTGAACGCATTTTCATGCTCTTCATCCACAATGATGAGACCCAAATTCGGGTAAGGCAGGAACAAGGCCGAGCGCGCGCCCACAACAACTTTAACGCGGTCTTCTGCCACACCGCGCCACACCCGGCGCCGTTCGCGCGAGGAAAGATCTGAATGCCACTGGGCCGGCAAACAGCCAAAGCGAACTTCAAACCGCTTCAAAAACTGTGCGGTCAATGCAATCTCAGGCACAAGGATCATCACTTGCCGGTTTTGATCAATCGCTTCGGCAACCGCTTCAAAGTAAACTTCCGTTTTACCAGACCCCGTCACCCCATCAAGCAAGGTCGCCGAAAACTCATTCACCCCAATACGCGCCCGCAAATGCCCCGCTACCTCCGCCTGCTCTGGCGACAAAATGGGTTGCTGGGCTGTCGGATCTGGGTCTTCAAACGGCTCTTCGGAAGGCAAGTCCACTTTTTCCAACGTGCCTGCGTCGGCCAGTCCCTTGATCACACCGTTCGAGACGCCAGCCTCTTCGGCAAGCTCCCCGGCCCGACGCGCAAACCCATCGGCGGCAACTTCGAGCACACGTTTGCGAGCAGGCGTAAGGCGCACAGGCGGCGGCCCAGCCAATCGGTACGCCCGGCGCATGGCAGCAGGCTCCAAGGCTCCCGGCGCCCGCATCGCTAAGCGCAACACCATCCCGGGCGGTGTCATCGTATAGGTGGCCACCCAATCGATAAATTTCCGCACCTCTTCGGGCAAAGGTGGTGCGGGTAATTTTTCAATAATATTCTTAATGCGCGACGAGGCGATGTCTCCAAGGCCCTCACCCCAAACAACACCGACAAGTTGACGTGGCCCCAAAGGCACAACAACAAAATCTCCGTCCTGCACCATTAAGGATACTGGTACGCGGTAGTCGTAAGCTTGAGGCAATCCCAAGGGTAACAAGACGCGCACGATCGCTCCCTTTTTTTCAAAAGAGTCTTCTTCGAATAGGGAGCTGGTTTGCGATGTACGAGTCATATGGGCGCCACATTAACGCTGATTATAATTTTCACACAGCTTTTGATGCGTTCACCCCTTGCGCAATTGTCTCACACACGCCAAAAATGGGCTTCTGGCAAACATGCCGAGAGAATAAGCCCGCTGATGAGGGGGCACGAACTGGAGTCGCCCATGAAATTTTTTATCGATACCGCTGACATTGAAGAGATTCGGGGCCTCACCGCAACAGGCATGTTAGATGGCGTGACAACCAATCCGTCACTCATCGCAAAATCAGGCCGCGTCTTCAAAGAAGTCATTGCTGAAATTTGTGAGATTGTGGACGGGCCGGTATCAGCTGAAGTCATCGCCCTTGATGCAGAGGGCATGATTACCCAAGGACGCGACCTTGCAAAGATCGCTAAAAACGTCACCGTGAAAGTGCCGCTCACATGGGCAGGCCTCGAAGCGTGTTCTACCTTGAGCAAAGAAGGCACCCTGGTGAATGTCACCTTGTGCTTCTCTGCCAATCAAGCGTTGCTCGCGGCGAAAGCGGGCGCCACCTTCATTTCACCCTTCGTGGGCCGCCTAGATGACCTAAACCTAGACGGCATGGAACTGATCGAAGACATTCGCCAGATCTATGACAACTATGAATTCAAGACCGAAATTTTGGTCGCCTCCATTCGTACCGCTAATCACGTTAAGGAAGCCGCCTTGATCGGTGCAGATGTTGCGACACTTCCCCCTCAAGTTTTGCGTCAACTTATCAACCACCAGCTGACCGACAAAGGCCTCGAAGCTTTTATGGCCGATTGGAAAAAAACAGGCCAGAACCTGTAAGATCCTTTTAAGGACATAAGAATAAACTGGGACAACCAGTCTAACCCAAGCTGGAGGGCAAATGGCGCATACGAACGACCCAGAGAGCACACAAGTAGCTTCTCAATTGACATCCGACTTTACAGAAGAGCAAGTTAAAGACTACTTGCGCGCCCACCCGCGCCTTTTGACCGAAGATCCAGATCTCATCGCGGACATGATGGCGCCCACCCGCGCCAATGCCGACAATGTGGTCGACCTACAAGCCTTGATGATTGAACAGCTGCAAAAACGCGTGCGCCAATTGCGCGACATTCAAGCGGATCTCATCGAAGCAACCTCATTTAATTCACTCGCCAGCCAAAGCGTGCACCAAGCCAGTATAGATATGATGGGCCGACGCAGTTTTGAGACCTTGGTCGATTACATGATTGCCAAAGACGGCATGAGCGATGTGCTGGGACTAGAAACAGTTACCCTCTGCATCGAAACCAACAATGAAGTGGCCGGCATTGGCATCCGCGGCATCCGCCTTTTAGAGCAAGGCGGCGTAGAGCGTATTTTGGGCACTCAAGCCTATCAGCTCACCGCAAATGTTGAGGCAAGCCGCGGCCTTTACGGCCAACAAGCCGAGGAAGTGGGCTCCGAAGCCCTCATCCGATTGCATTTTTCTGACGCCACACCGCCTGGCCTACTTGCGCTCGGGGCAAAAGACCCGCACAAATTCCATCCAGAACAAGCGGGCGACCTGTTGGACTATCTGGCCCGCGTGGTGGAACAAAGCGTGGCACTATGGCTGGACCTTCCCGCAAAGGGATAAACAACCCAGAAGACATAAGCCAATCTGGCGACATGACCAGCGCGCAACGCGCGCGCGGGTTGATGGCGGCGGGCGACGTGCGCGCGCAAGCCGCCCATTGGTTCACCTATCTCACCAGCGAAAAACGCGCCGCCCATCACACCTTGATCGACTATGAGCGCGACCTCAGTTGCTTCGTCGAGTTCCTCGTAGATCACCTGGGCGGCGAAGCCACCTTGAAAGACCTTGAAGCGCTGACCGTGCGCGACTTCCGCTCTTTCCTTGCCAACAGGCGCGCCCAAGGTTTGGCCAATCGCTCAACAGCCCGCACCTTGTCAGCCATTCGCTCCTTCTTCAAATTCATGGAACGGCGCAAAGTACTTTCTAACGCAGCGCTGACCACCATTCGGTCCCCAAAAATTCCCCACTCCATTCCAAAGCCCTTGAGCCCAAAAGCGGCAAAAGATGTAATCGCCGAAGCCGAGGTCAAAGAAGAACGCGACTGGGTGGCAGCGCGCGACGTGGCCATTTTGACATTGCTCTATGGCTGCGGCCTGCGTGTAGCAGAAGCACTCAACTTAAACCAAACAGACACGCCGCTGCCCAAAATGCTGCGCTTCAAAGGCAAGGGCAACAAGGATCGGTTGGTGCCAACATTGCCCGCCGCAAGCAACGCCATCGCCGCCTATCAAGCGCTGTGCCCGCATGGCCTATCAGGCGACGACCCGCTCTTTGTCGGCATTCGCGGCAAGCGACTAGGCCAAGCGCAAGTCCAAGCCTTGATGCGCACACTCCGCAAACGCCTCGGCCTACCCGACACAGCCACGCCTCATGCTCTGCGCCATTCCTTCGCCACCCATCTACTCAATGCGGGCGGCGACTTGCGCACCATCCAAGAATTGCTCGGCCACGCCAGCCTATCGACAACCCAGATCTACACCGAAGTCGATCAAGCCCGATTGTTGGAAACCTACAAGAAGGCCCATCCGCGCGCCTAAACGCAAAACACCCCCCGCCAAAAGACGAGGGGTGTTTTAATTTGCTGTGCAGAGAAGCGCTTACATATGGATCGGTGAACCCGTCACATCCATCGCCGCTTCTTTGATGGCTTCCGACATGGTCGGGTGCGCATGGCAGGTCCGAGCAATATCTTCAGACGATCCGCCAAACTCAATCACAGACACCGCTTCGTGGATCATTTCACCCGCACCTGCCCCAATGATGTGAACACCCAACACCGCGTCGGTGTGTTTGTCCGCAATGATTTTAACAAAGCCGTCTGTGGTGCGATTGGCTTTTGCCCGGCCATTGGCAGTGAACGGGAACTTGCCGATATTCACTTCAACGCCTTCAGCCTTAAGTTGCTCGGTTGTTTTGCCAACAGACGCCACTTCAGGGTGCGTATACACCACACCGGGAATGGCATTGTGATTGATGTGCGGCAGTTGGCCATCCAACTTCTCAGCCAGAACAGAGCCCTCTTCCATCGCCTTATGCGCAAGCATAGGGCCTTCAACAACATCACCAATGGCATAGACGCCCGCAAGGCTGGTTGCGAGTTGATCATCAATCACAACCCGGCCCCGTGTGTCTGTTTCAATACCGACTTCTTTGCAGCCCAAACCGTCGGTGTAAGCAACCCGGCCGATAGAAACCAAAACAACATCAGCTTCTATCACCTGAACGTCGCCACCTGCGGCAGGCTCAATAGAGACAGCCAACCCTGTAGTGGTTTTCTCAACGCCCGACACTTTATGGCCCAGCTTGAGATCAAATTTCTGTTTCTTCAAAATCCGCCCGAAGGTCTTAGACACTTCACTGTCCATGCCC
>NVSO02000181.1 GCA_002401305.2 Rhodobiaceae bacterium
GCAACAAGCTTCACCTTGCCGCCCTCTTTAATGGAGAACGCATTCATCGGGTGGTAGACGTAACAAGGGTCACCTTCGAACCAGCGGATCTTCTCAACGCTCTCATTGCGCGCCATAACGCCCAGATAAGTTCGCTCCTCTTGGTCCCATGCGATCATAGGGCCGCCCTTCATGATACGGTCAATATCAATGGTGGCGGGGAAAAGCGGGAAGATCACATGCTCATCAGTGGTGATGAAATCATGCATCATGCAAGCATAAGGGCCTTCAAACATTTCAGCTTTTGTCAGCTTGCCCGAGGCATCAATCACATTATAGGCGTAGTCTTTGCTACCGGGACCACTGGCCATATAGCCAAAGAACAACATCTCACCTGTCACCGGATCAATCTTAGGGTGGGCTGTCATCGGGCCTTTATATTTGCCGTCAAAATCCCAAGGGCCATGAGTTTCCAACGTCACCGGGTCCATCGCCACCGGAGAACTTCCCTCATCAATGGCGAGCAATTTATCCCCGTGCCACACGATGTTGGTATTGGCCACATTGCGGCTGAGATGCTCAAAACCGGGCTCTCCAGCCCCTTCAAAAGTGGTGTCTTTTAGCCGACGCCCTTCTTGACGTTGAGCCTTATAAAGATCGGTCTCTACCCAACGGTTCCGGTAAGACGCTTTGCCGTCTTCAATGTGAATGGCGTGCACCATGCCTTCGCCAAGGAACCAATGGTGCTTTTCGCCCAAAGGCGGAAACATCGGGTTTGGACCGGTGCGGTAAAGCGTGCCTGCTAAGCCCACTGGCAACTCACCTTCAACAATCAGGTCTGGTGCCGTGCATTCAGCCATGACAGGCGCAAAGTTTTCCTGCAGCACAGCGATATCTGGAAATGGTTTTGTCATCAATGTCTCCTCCGCCAAAAGCTTACGCTATTTGGCACGTCGGGTTTACGTCCTCTTTATAACACTGTTATACCTAAGAATCCCTGTCAACGTCAAGTAACCCCACTCCTCACTTTTGCGGAACTGCCTAAACAAATTTGCAGAGGTTCAAAGTGAAATTAAAAAAGCCCTTTCTCGTAAAAAGGCTCACATCTGTGTTAAAACCTTGGAAATACACGCACTTACGGTTTCTAACGCTGGAAACCTTGCAATGAGACGTCAAACAATGAGTGACACTGAGCTGCAAGAAAGCACCGAAAAGCTGGAGAAGAAGCCCAAGGGGGGCCGTCAAAAGCGGCGTCCGGCCGAAGAACAAAGGCGCGCGCTCCTAGATGCGGCCACTCAAATGCTGCTCACCTCCGGCCCAGACGGGATTTCACTGCGTAAACTGGCTAAAGAAGCCGGGCTAACAACAATGGCGATCTACACCCAATACGGTGGCAAAGACGGTGTACTCCACGCGCTCTATGAAGAAGCTTTTCTACGCCTTGCCCTCAAGCAAGAAGCCGTGTCCAACGAAGGAGACCCACTCAATTGGCTTCGACAATTGGGCCGGGCTTACAGAGCCTTCGCGATAGAAAACCCCGCCTATTTTGCGCTCATGATCCGCATCACCGAACCCCAAGCCGCAGATAACGCAAGGACCGACCCCCAACAACCCACCCCTGCCCGCGAGATTGCAGCACAACGCTCTTTTCAATCCCTTCTCGCAGCAATCACCGCGTGCCAAGAAACTGATATTCTGCGCACAGATGTCTCCACCCAAGAAATTGCTGATGCGCTGTGGGCTGTGGTGAATGGCCTCACCAGCTTGGAGATGGCGGGTTACTACGCCACGGTAGAAGATGCAGAAAGCCGCTTTGCGCTCACCGCTGGCATTTTGATCGAAGGTTTCTACAGCAAAAACTTTCGCGCTCTAGCTGAACACAATTTAGAATCCTAACGAGGCACAAAAAAACACCCACGAAAAACCGTGGGTGTTGATTGATCGATTTTCAAGAACGAAGATGTCTTACGAAACATCTTCGCCTTCTCCCCTTGGGAAGGGCGTAAAGGGGAATGGCTTGTCTTCTTTTACGAAAACGATGAATGCCAAACATTCCCATACATACCGAATAAGGTTATGGCTAAAGCTGGCAAGCTCTTCATTTTTGTCGCCTTTCAACAGCACAACAATGAATTGAACACCGCCCAATAATATCGCTATGGAGAAGCCGATATTGCCGAGGAACCAAAAGCCAAGCATGTAAAGCAAGCGCTGCCAAAGCGGCTCACTCACCTCATCTTTGAGGGAGGATTTTCCTTCCGCAGACGGATCACTAGAGGCAGACATGTCACTCATCTTTTTCTCCATGTGTTAACGCGAGGCCTTGCAACGCTTAATCTATGCAGAACCCTGCGATGGGGCGCAGTACCCGGTGCGGGGGGGGCTTTGGGTACCCTATAGAGGTGGGGAGCCTAAGCTCCCCTTTCAATCCCCTAGAATATCCCAATTACCGCCGATAGCTAACAATAGCTTACCTATAAAGCTAAAGTTTATTTCTTACCGCGCCATTCGCCGTATCCCACATTGCCAGGTCCTCCTGATGCAGAACGCTGCAACGGATCAAAAAAGCCAAACAACAAGAGACCCGCCAAGAAGCCACCCAAATGAGCTTCCCACGCAATCGAGACAACTTCGCCATTGGGAGAAAACCCAGAGAGCCCGAAGAGGAAGTTTAAACCAACCCACAGACCAACAAAGATAAGCGTCCGCTTGTCACTCAACGACTTCAGAAGGGACGCTTGCGCACGAGGGGCCTGATCATCTGGCGCGCCTCCACGCAATGCACCTAATGGACCCGGCGACAAGAAGATAAAGCGAGCCGCCCCGCCCATCAGGCCAGAGACCGCCCCCGACGCGCCGATGACAACGTCCATGCTCCCTTGATGAAGCACCATGTGAAAAATTGCAGCCAATGCCGCACACACAAGATAGAAGGCAAGAAACCGCAAAATGCCAATGCGGCGCGCAACCGGCGTTCCAAACACCAACAACCAAACAGAGTTCAGTAGAATGTGGGTCAGGCTGCCATGCAAAAAGGCATAGGAGAAAAAACCCACAATGTCGGAGAACAGGCCGCCGGGGAAATTGCCATAAACAATCCCTTCAGTGCCCGTGTAACGCGCGGGGATAAACCCGTAGTGCGCAAGAGTTTCAAACTGAGCTTGCGGGTCAGAAAAATAGTTCAGAGCAAATGCCGCCCAAGTAACACTGAGCAGCCCTAAAATAACGGCGGGCACATTAAAGGCCGGTGGTTCTTTTCGAACACCTTCAGTTTGATCAAATTCAGACATTCCGCAGCGCAGCCTCCACTAATGGCAACCGATCATTGCCAAAATACATATCATTTGTGTTCACAAACATGGTCGGAGAGCCAAAGCCGCCCCGCTCAATCACGTCGTCAGTGTTGTGCCGCAAACGGTCCTTGATGTCTTGTTCTTTTATACGCGCCGAAAAATCCGCCCAATCCAGCCCAACCCGGCCACAAATCGCCTCAAGCACGCTGTCTTGTGAAATATCCTCAAGGTCTCCCCAATACGTCTTAAAGACATCGCGGGCATAGGCAGGCAATTTGCCCTCATCCAGCGCCAAAAAAGCGCCGCGCATGGCTTTAACTGAATTAACGGGAAAAACAGGGGGATTACCGATTTTGATGCCGCAGAACCGTGCCCAATCGCGCAAATCCTTCACATAATGACGCCCTTTAAGGGGATGTGGGTTTGCGCGCGCCTCATATACATCCTTGTTCACGGCATTAAAGACACCGCCCACAAGGATGGGTTTCCAGATGATTTCCGCCCCCGTACGTTCCGCAACAGCCTCAACCTGACTAAATGCCAGATAGGTCCACGGGCTTGAACAATCAAAATAAAACTCCAACGTCGCCATCTTCACCTCCCAATTGATTTGATGCTCTTTAATGCCTCTTCACCCAAACAGCGGAGAACAGGGCAATCGGCTCAAATTTGGGGAAAAGGTAGCATAAGTGCCCCTCAGGCACCTAGCTCCTGCATGTATTTAACGACCTGAGACAAACGCCCCAGAGATTTGTTTCAATTTGAAACGACCCGCCCGCCCTCCGCGCTCAAACTTAACCAATCCCAGGCTTTGTCCCGCAATGTGACACAAATTGGGACACCATTAATGGATAGTAACCATGAAAACCGCAGAACTCCGTCACCACACCCCATAACACCCAGTTGGCACGCCAGTTGCTCTCTTAAGATCACAACAATAAATACGCAGCCAAAAAATGGCGCATCTCAGGCACTCAGGAGTTCAACTATGTTTACGGAAGTCACGTCTTTGATGACGACACTGTCAGCACCCAAAAAAGTTCTCAGCGTTGTCGGCCTTGCCCTAGCGCTTACAGGCTGCATCTCACCAAACGCTCGCGAAGACGGTCGCTACACCACTCCAATCGGTGATGCACCCGTCATCGACAATGAAACACCCTATTCAAGCGCCTTGCGCTGCGTTGGCACACAAATTCGCCAATCAGGCAGCCCCTTGCGCATCGCGGTTGGCAACATCCGCGATTACACCGGTAAAGTAGAAGACGAAGGCGGCCACAAGGTCACCCAAGGCGCTGCTTTGATGGCTATGTCTGCTTTGAACAAAACCGGCGTACGTTTGGTAGAGCGCTTCGATACAGCGATCACCGAACTAGAACTGAAATATGCCAACAACAAATTGATCGGTTCTGGGAACGGTGACTACCGCCGCATCAACGCAGGTGTGATGCCCGCGTCAGACTATTACCTTGTGGGCGGTATCACTGAATTGAACTACGACATTCGCAACGGTCGCGTAGATGGCTTTTTCTCTGAAACTGGCGCCACCGCATTGCAAGCCTCTGCCAGCATGAACCTGTTCGTTATGAACATTGGTCTGGACTTGCGTTTGGTAAACTCAAGAACCCTCGAAGTGGTTGACGTGGTTTCCTACCAGAAACAAATCATCGGCCAAGAAATTAGTGCCGGCATCTTCGACTTCTTCGGTGGCAACATCTTTGACATCGGCGTGGACGAATATTCAGTAGAGCCGCTTCAA
>NVSO02000182.1 GCA_002401305.2 Rhodobiaceae bacterium
AGCAATGTGCACAACATTGCTGTGGAAGGGACATTTGATGATTGCCAAGCGCTCGTCAAAGACATGTTCAATGACCACAGCTTTCGCGATGAAATCAAATTGGCTGGCGTGAATTCAATTAACTGGGGCCGTGTGATGGCTCAGGTTGTCTATTATTTCACGGCAGCAGTTGCCTTGGGCGCCCCCACGCGCGCGCTTTCTTTCTCAGTGCCAACGGGCAATTTTGGGGATGTCTTTGCCGGTTATGTGGCCGCGCGTATGGGCTTGCCTTTGGTGCGCCTCGTTGTGGCAACAAATACGAATGACATTTTGGCACGCGTTTTAACCACAGGCCGCTACGATGTTGGCACTGTGGTCCCAACTATCAGCCCGTCCATGGATATTCAAGTCTCGTCAAATTTCGAACGTTTGTTGTTTGATATGTACGGCCGGGATGGTGGGCAGGTAGCACGCTTGATGGATGGACTTAAACAGTCCGGCGGCTTCAGCATTGACGAACCCCGCTTAAGTGCAACAAATCAAGTATTCGCCGCCTCGCGCACAAGCGAAGAAGATACAAAGGCGACAATCAAAAGGCTGTTTGATGAGAGTGACCGCTTGATTGATCCGCACACCGCAGTGGGCGTATTTGCGGCGGAACAGCACCGGGGGCACCGTCGCCTTCCAATGGTGACTTTGGCAACCGCCCATCCGGCCAAATTCCCGACCGCTGTCGAAGACGCGACAGGCCAAGCACCTGTTCTACCCGCACGTATGATGGATCTCTTCGATCGCGAAGAACGACTGACCTCCTTGCCTAATGATTTGGCTGTTATTCAAACCTATATCCGCAAACATAACCGGATTACCGCTTAGGAACCTCATGGCTGTAGAAGTTTCAAAACTCGGCAATGGATTGACCATCCTCACAGACGACATGCCTGGCCTGGAAAGCGCCTCGGTAGGCATATGGGTGGATGCAGGCTCCCGTCATGAGACATTGGAGCAGCAAGGCCTGTCGCACATGCTCGAGCACATGGCGTTCAAAGGAACAAAGCGCCGTACAGCACGTGAGCTGGCAGAGGAAATCGAAGCAGTCGGTGGGCATCTAAATGCTGCGACCATGCATGAAAACACATCCTACTACGCACGTGTCTTGCGCGATGACGTGCCACTTGCCATTGACATACTTGCAGACATTTTGGAGAATCCAACATTTGCACCTGAAGAAGTGGCGCGCGAACAAGGGGTGATCCTGCAAGAAATCGGTCAGGCTGAAGATACGCCCGATGACATTGTGTTTGACCGCTTGATGCAAGTTTCCTTTGAAAAACACGCACTTGGCCGCCCAATTTTGGGCACCCGCGAAAGTGTGATGAGTTTTGGCGCACCCGAATTGCGCGGCTATATGGATGAACGCTACCATGCGGGCTCCATGGTCCTTGCCGCCGCCGGAGCGGTTGATCACGCTCAACTGGTTGCATTGGCAGAGGATAAATTTGGTCACTTGCCAGCGGGTACAAGAAACAAAATTGAGTCAGCCCAATTTGCAGGCGGGGAGTGGCGCAAGGAAAAAGAGCTAGAGCAAACCCATCTTACCTTTGCTTATGAAGGCGTAACGTACGAAGACGTAGATAATTATACGGCACAAGTTTTTTCAAGCGTCCTAGGCGGCGGCATGTCCTCACGCCTCTTCCAGGAAATTCGGGAAAAACGCGGTCTAGTTTATTCGGTCTTCTCGTTTAATTGGTCATTTTCAGATACGGGCCTCTTCGGTGTGTATGCAGGCACGTCTCCTAGTGACGTCAAAGAGCTCGTGCCCGTGATGGCGGACGAAGTGGTGCGCATGGCGGAGGATGTGACAGATGAAGAAGCTCAGCGCGCGCGGACGCAGCTCAAAGCGGGCTTGGTGATGGGCATGGAAACGTCGGCCAACCGTATCGAACAAATGGCTCGTCAATACATGGTCCATGGGCGGGTTTTGCCTGTACATGAAATCATCCAAAAGGTGGATGAGGTGGACGCAAAGGCTCTTCGTGCTTTCGGGCAAAAACTACTGAGCAGCCCCTCCATAGCGATTTCTGCAATTGGTCCGCTTGAAGGGCTTGAAAGTGGCCCTCAACTCACTGCAAGATTCCTCGGTAAGACAACGACTAATTAGACGTGGGACGTCGTAACTGGCACTCTGTCTAGAAACAGCATGTAGACATTAATGCCATCGGGGCCGACAATAGTTACGGAGCAGACAGTGAGGGAGGAACGCCACTCTATGGCTTTTCTAAAATCAATGACACGCCCGGAAGTGGCGCCATTAATCTCAGGTCGGCAGATTTATCTGCGGGGGCCTTTGATGAGAGATTACCAAGAATGGGCTGAGCTGCGGACAGCCAGCCGGTCCTTTTTGTCCCCTTGGGAACCAACGTGGCCTACCGATGATCTGTCACGCGCCTCATTTCGCCGCCGCATACGGCGCTATCAGCGAGATGTGCGCGAAGATCTAGCCTATCCGTTTCTTGCGTTTCGTCGTCTTGATGATGCGCTTGTGGGTGGTTGTACAATTTCCAACATTCAACGCGGTGTCCAACAGTCTTGTGCTTTAGGCTATTGGGCAGGAGAAACCCATGCGGGTAAGGGGTACATCACCGAGGCTGTTAAATTGATAAGTCACTTTGTCTTTGATGAATTGCAGTTACATCGCTTGCAAGCAGCGTGTTTGCTACATAATGAAGCCTCAAAAGTGGTGCTCAATAAAGCAGGGTTTACACAAGAAGGCGTGGCCCGCAATTATCTCAAAATCAATGGCAGTTGGCAGGACCATTTGGTGTTCTCCATTCTCAAAGATGACCCTCGAGCGGAAGTGTAACCTGTGATGAATGCACCTTGGTACTCAGTTCTTACCTGCACAATCGTGCTCTTAGTTTCTATTGTCTCTTCAGCCTATGCTGTGCCGGTAATTGAATTGGACCCAGAAGCCGAGATCCTCGATATCACTGACCTTGTTGCCTATATCGATCCTTCAAAAGGTGTGGTCTCGATAGAGGCCGAGCAGGCCCCAGTCCCTTCTGGCACCGCTGATGTTGAAAAAACAATCCCGAATGCTGGTGGTGATAATAAAAACGCTGAAGCCAGTGCCCAAATGTTGACCATAGGGGAAAATGGCGCAAAGGCTGATGCTTTTCAATTGCTCACTTTCGCCATTCACAACCCCTTGACCGAACCTCAAAGCAGATTGATTTTCTTTGCTCATTCCGAACTAGATGGATCGGGCCTACTGTGGCCGGCACGCAGTGGTGTGATTGTGGAAGCAGTCAGGTCCACCGGTCGATATGCGACTAAATTGAACGAGGTGGATGGCGGCGAACAATTGGAGTTCATGTTAGCTCCCGGAGAAACTGCTGCATTTCTTGTCAAAGTCGTTGGAAAAATTCCAGAGCGTCTCTACATGTGGGACGCCACCAGTCGCAGCACTTACATCGTCAAATGGGGCGGCTTCACGGGGGCTGTTTTCGGCTTTTTTGCTCTTCTGTTCATCGCTTTGATCAGTGCGTACACAATAATGCGCCAACCGGTTTTGCTGGAGATTTCCGTGCTTGTCGGCGTTACATTGTTGTTTGTCTGCGGTGTATTCGGTTACCCTCAAGTTCTCTTTGGGTTAGGCCCCGATGCGGCAGGCTCATTTAGATTTTTGGTGTTCGGGGCATACGTTGCCACTCTCCTCGTTTTTGTCGATCGGTTCTTGGGGCTGAGTTACCAAATGAATGTGGTCTCAAATGTTGCCAAAGGCCTCGCAGGTCTGGCAGGGTTTGGCGCATTCATTTCTCTTTTCTGGCCAGAGTTCGGTGGCTTATTGATGCGGTTTGTCGCGTTGGTATTAGTATTCGGCGCGCCCTTGGTGCTGCTGCGCCTGTCGGGTGCCGGAGTGAGCCGTGCACGCCACATGTTGCCAGCAATTGGGGTGCTCTCAGTATCGGGGATTTGCGCGGGCATGTTTGCACTGGGGTGGTTTCCCTATCAATTGTGGACGCCGCTGTTCCTAACCGGCCTACAAGTCGTGGCGACCGTGCTATTGGTGCAAGCCGTCATGCGCCAAGTGGACTGGCGATTGTTGGGCGACCCCACACCCGTTGAAGCGTCCGCCTATTCAGCATACGAAATGGGGATGGCACAAAGCGAGCAGGCCGAAGACGAACAAGGACGCGAAGAGGCCGGTGTTCAAGTGCCTCAACCCCTCACGCAAACGCGTGAAGAGAGCGCTTTGGCTGGCTCGCAACTGGGCATCTGGGATTGGAATATTCGGGACGACGAGCTTTATGTCTCGCCGTTCATTGAGGCCGCATTAGGCCTGCCTCAAGGGGCGTTGAATGGTCCCGAGCTCGCATGGCGCGAATGCATGCACCCCGCCGATCGGGAGATCTACCGAACCACCCTCAACGCATACATTGCTGAAGGGGACGCGTATTTTTCAATCAATTTCCGGATGCGCAATCCAGAAGGTGAATATGATTGGCTCAGCTTGACCGCAACTTCTGTGTCCGGTGAGGAAGACTATGCGGTGCGCTGTGTTGGCACGATTGCCGATATTACCGACCAGAAGTTTGTCGAAAATAGATTGCGCCACGATACGCTGCACGACAGCGTCACCAGCTTACCCAATAGGGCTTTGTTTTTGGACCGCATGAATCGAGTGATCCAGTCTGCCAAGGGGGACGGCAACACGGTAGTGAGCCTCGTTCTATTCGATCTAGATCGGTTCCGTGCGGTAAACGAAAGCCTCGGCCATGCCGTGGGCGATATGTTGTTGGCCGCTATCGCCCGCCGGGTGGAATTGCTTGTGAGCAAGGAAGACACCTTGTCTCGCTTGCAAGGGGACGAATTTGGCATTTTGCTAACCACCCAAACCTCACGAGAGGATGTCCTCGCATTCTCCGCCTCTCTGGCCGATGTGTTGAGCCAGCCAATGGTGCTCGCGGGGCAGGAAATATTCCCAGTTGCAAGTTTGGGAATTGCTCTGTGTGAAGACGGGCACGAGCGTGCGGAAGACCTGTTGAAGGATGCCGAAGCCGCGCTCTATCAGGCTAAGCTCCAAGGCAAGGCCACCACATTAGTTTTCGAACCAGAAATGCGCCAAGAAAGCAAAGCGCGGTTGCCGATGGAGAGTGATCTACGCCGGGCTTTGGAACGTGGTGAGTTGGAAGTCTTTTATCAACCCATTATGAGCCTGTTAGAAAATCGCGTGGCCGGGTTTGAAGCCCTCATTCGGTGGAACCATCCCCAACTTGGTTTGTTGTTGCCCGATGACTTCGTACCCTTGGCAGAAGAAACCGGCATTATTGTGCCGCTCGGTCGGTTTGTCATGGAACAAGCCACTAAGGACTTACAGTTGTGGCAAACACATTTCCCCATTGAACGGCCTATCTTTGCCAGCATCAATATTTCGAGCCGACAATTATTCCGTCACGATCTCGCACAAGATGTCAGAGAAGTATTGCACCAAACAGACATTGCCCCGGGGACCATGCGGTTGGAAGTGACTGAAACCTTGGTGATGGAAAATCCGGAGCAGGCCGCACGCTCCCTGACACAAATCAAGGAGCTTGGGGCGGGAATTTCGTTGGATGATTTCGGCACGGGCTATTCCAGCTTGAGCTATCTACAACGTTTTCCCTTTGACAGTCTCAAGTTAGACCGGTCTTTCATTGCCCGTTTAGAACAACATTCAGCCACCAGAACAATCACTCAAACAGTAATTTCTTTAGCCCATGGTCTCGACATGAGTTTGATCGCGGAAGGTATTGAAACTGTGGAGCAACAAAACATTCTGGCAGAAATGGGATGTGACTTTGTTCAAGGCTTCTACTACGGCGTGCCGATGAATGCCCGTGAGGCTCTTGATTTTATTGCAATGAGATGGCGTGATTAGAGGGCTATCTTGAGGCCAGGTTCTTGAACGAAAACGGCTTATGCGTGCCCTGCTTCTCCCGAGAGAGCTGACAGGTCAACGCCAAGTTTGGCCAAAGCATGCGTGTATTTCTCGTCGATCGACTTTCCGAAAAGCAGCTCGTCATCGGCCTCACAGTGAAGCCACCCATTGCTGGCAATCTCCGCTTCAAGTTGCCCCGGCGACCAACCTGCATATCCAAGGGCAAACAGGGCTTGTGTAGGCTCGGGTGATTTAGCAATGGCCCGCACCACATCCAAAGACGCTGTCATAGC
>NVSO02000183.1 GCA_002401305.2 Rhodobiaceae bacterium
TCGATTGAAGTTGAAGATACGCTCTACAAACATCCCGCCATTTTGGAGGCCGCTGTTGTGGCAGCCCCAGACGAAAAATGGGGAGAAACACCTTGCGCCTTCCTCACGTTAAAGAAAGATGCACCAGCGCTCACTCCCGAAGATGTGATTGCCTATTGCCGCGAGAACTTGGCGCACTTTAAGTGCCCCACAAAGGTGGTCTTCACTGACCTACCAAAAACATCTACTGGCAAAGTTCAAAAGTTCAAACTCCGCACGTTGGCCGAAGAGCTGTAACCTAAGCCGCGTAAAAACCAAAAACCGTCGGGCCTACTGGTCCCCAAAAACAAAAAGCGTCGGGCCTTCTGGCCCGACGCTGAATATAAACGCCTAACAATACAGGGGATACACTAGGCGGCGTCTTCTAACTCGGTTTGCAGACGATCAATCTCGTCTTTAAGGCGTAGTTTGTGTCGCTTGAGTTCTGATGTTTCCAAATTATCACTGCCCGGACTTAAAAGTTCTGCTTCGATACGATCTTTAAGTTCCTCATGCCGACGCTCAAGTTCGGCGATATGCGACGTTAGAGCCATACGCTATCCTCCTGTTGAAGTTTCTGCAGTACATCAAAAGTGTGACTCTTCTAAAGAGGTTTGTCGATAGACATTTTCCGAATAAAATTCATGATTTCCCTCAAGTTATATCCAAATTTTAGAGAAAAAAGTCAGAGCAAAGGAACCAATATTTCACGGCCCCTCTGGCTTCATTGCGCATCCCACTCTATGATGCCCGCAACAAATACACCCTTTCCTCCCCCATACCGCCCCTAATGGATGACAAGCCCATATGGATGATTTCGAAGAACAAGAGCTGCGCCAAGACCTTTTCCGCCTCAAACAAGAACATCGCGATTTGGATGATGCAATTGCAGCACTGCACAGCAATGCGGCGCCCGACCAGCTTCAGCTCAAACGTTTGAAAAAGAAGAAGCTAAATTTGCGCGATAACATTATCGATATTGAAGATAATTTATTTCCCGACATCATTGCCTAGCCATAAACAACTAGAGCTTGTCATTCACTCTGCGGCGTTCCGCGTGTTTTTTTCATCGCGTACATAAGGGCATCAGCCCGCGCAAGCGCTTGTTCTGGATCTTCATCCAAATTCAATCCAACAGCCCCAACGGACGCGCTGATGGAAAGCGTCTTATCTTCAAAGGCCACCGGAGTCGCTCGAATACGCTGCTCTATATCTGTCGCTTTTTTCTGCGCGCCGCTTTCGCTGATATGTTCCAACAAAATCCCAAACTCATCGCCGCCTAAACGAGCAACAACATCGGATTCGCGCACCTCAGCCACCAGCAAAGTGGCAACGCCTCGCAACGCAGCGTCACCAGCTGCATGCCCATGAACATCATTGAGTTGCTTCAGCCCATCTAAATCCAGATAAATCAGCCCCAAAGAAGAGCCATACCGCTTAGCCGCCGACATGGCGCGAGTGACTTCACGCACAAAGGCACGACGGTTGTAAACAGGCACCAGCGCATCAGTGTCTGCCAAGCCCTCCGCATCTCGTAATCTTTCACGGACACTGGCCAGCTCTCGGCGCAATTGAGAAACTTCGCCCATCAACTTCATCAGGGCATCACGCACAGAAGGGGTCATCTCAGCCTCAGACACGCCTTGAATGCTAGTGCTATCGCTCACAACCCGCCCAGAGGCAGGCGCTGTCAGCGCCGCATTGGCCCCGTAAGCTGCCGTGCCAGTCGCACGGGTTGAAGAGGTACCAGCAGCACCGCTTTTGGGTGCAGCCACCTCCCCTATGGATCGTTTATCGCGAATCTTCATTTATAATCCAGCGCCCCTAATCGCAATTCTATCTGAACTACCCCTCCACCTTGCAGGATATCAGCCGTTTTCACCAGAATAATTGCACCTAAGCCCTAGGGCAACCATGAGAGCAAACACCCTTCTCCACGCAGACAGCACCACTGGCCTTGCGAAACCAGCGCCGATGCCTATACTCCGCCGCTTCCCACACTTCTGGCGACAGAATTTGGGCTTTGAACAAAACCAATTAACAGCATCTATGGGGTTCCATTATGGCTGACACGCAGCCTCTCATCGGCATTATTATGGGCAGCCAATCCGATTGGCCCACCATGCGCCTTGCCGCAGACATTCTCACCGAGCTGAAAATACCCTTCGAAGCCAAAATTGTCTCAGCCCATCGCACGCCAGATCGCTTGGTAACCTACGCAAAAACCGCAAAAGAGCGCGGTTTACACGTTGTTATTGCAGGTGCAGGTGGCGCTGCTCACCTTCCCGGAATGGCGGCCGCAATGACGCCCCTACCGGTTTTTGGCGTCCCCATTAAAAGCCGCGCCTTGAGCGGCAAAGACAGCTTGCTCTCCATCGTGCAAATGCCTGGTGGCGTACCCGTCGGCACACTGGCAATCGGCGATGCAGGGGCTAAAAACGCCGCATTATTGGCCGCTGCAGTGCTCGCATTGCATGACACTGCCCTGCATGACCGATTGGTAGCATGGCGCCAAGCACAAACTGATTCTGTAGCAGAAGAGCCAAAAGATGACTGATCGTTTAGCGCCAGGCAGTCGTATTGGCATTTTAGGTGGCGGCCAACTCGGTCGGATGCTCGCACTTGCAGCCGCCGAAATGGGTTTCTCAACCCATATCTATTGCCCCGAAGAGATGTCTCCGGCAGCAGAAGTGGCAGCCCACATCACCCGTGGCGCCTATGAAGATGAAACCGAATTGGCCAAATTTGCGGCTCAAGTCGACGTCATCACCTATGAATTTGAGAATGTGCCGGCCAAAACCGCCGAATTTCTAAGCACGCTCAAACCCGTTCGCCCCGGTGTGGCAGCGCTGGCAACCGCTCAAGACCGCCTTGTCGAAAAAAACTTCATGCGCGCCAATGGCATTGCCACAGCTCCCTATGCTCAAATCGACACCCTCGGCGATTTAACCCAAGCGTTGCGCGACATCGGCACGCCAGCCATCCTAAAAACCCGTCGCTTCGGGTACGACGGCAAAGGCCAAACGAAGATTGACGCTCTCGGTGACGCAGAAAAAGCATGGCAAGAAATTGGCCAACAACCCGCCATTTTGGAAGGCTTTGTCCCTTTCGCACGTGAAATTTCTGTTCTTGTCGCCCGCAACAGCAATGGCGACCTCGCGGCCTATGAGCCCGGCGAAAACGTCCACCTGAACCACATCCTGCACACCACAACTGTGCCAGCCAATATTGAAGCCCCTTTAGTGGCTACCGCGATGGCAATTGCAGAAAAAATCGCTGCCCAGCTCAATTACGTCGGCATCATGGGCGTGGAATTCTTTCATGTGCCCGGCAATGAAACGACACCTCTCGTGGTCAATGAAATAGCGCCTCGTGTCCACAATTCGGGCCATTGGACACAGGATGCATGCCAAGTATCCCAATTCGAGCAACATATCCGCGCAATTTGCAATTGGCCTCTGGGCCCAACCACCCGTCTATCTGATGTAGTCATGACCAATCTCATCGGCGATGACGTTGATGAATGGGATGTTTTACTGAGCAGTCCCAACACGTCACTGCACATGTATAATAAGGCGCAAGCCCGCCCAGGCCGTAAGATGGGCCACATAAACCAGCTCACTCCACGCGCGCTTTAAAAATACATCACCGTCCGATAACTGAATATTTACCAGTAACTAACATTCTAAGTGTTCGAGTAATGACAGAACACGGGTGGACACGTGAGCGATCCTCAATTAGATCAAGATGAATTCTCCGATTTCCGAGAGAGTGATGACGAATGGACGACGCGCGTCCTAACTTCAGGCCCATTTGCTAATCTCTTATCGGACTGGCATGAGGCACGCCAAACCGATTCTGGAAATACAAAACTCCCAACCACGAGCTCATTGACCGCAGAAAAGATGTCCCCTTACCTCAAGGACATTTCAATATTTGATTACATCTCACATGATGAAATTGTGTATCGCTTCGTCGGCACAGACATTGCCGAACGCATGGGGCATGACGTAACGGGCGAAAATGTACTGGCGCTATCAGAAGGCCCAGGCCAGAGCCACGTGCAAAAAGTGCTTCGCCGTGTATCCCAAACACCCGAGATTGTGCTTGTGTCATACCTGAACGCCTATAGCTCAGGACGCCAAGCAGGTGTCATTAGTTTAATGCTACCGATCCAAGGGCCTAAAAATGCGCCCCCAAGAATCGTTGCATTGCATAGACCAGATACGGTCCGCTCCTATTTAGGTAAAAGAGCAAAAGTACAAATCGGGAAAATCGTCGATAGAACAATTTGGATTTCCATATAGAACGAAAATTTTAAGAAGAGAGTCAAATCGTTGAACCTCTTCTCTCCGACTGATGTTATTTTGCAGAAGTTGCATAGATGTAAAGCAAGGTTCGACCAATGTTCGATATTTCTCAACACATTGCAAAACCAAACCAAACCCACCCAATTTGGGCGGGGGAAATTCTGGCCCTGCCTGCTGTGGCGCGCTTTTTTGATGCTTGGAAAAAGGCAAAAGGGTCGAAGCGGCTTCCGAGCCCGAAAGACTTGCCCCCAGAAAAACTAATTTTCTGTATGCCCGACATCACAGTGACCGAGTACCTTGGGCCTGAGCATATTCGCTATCGCCTCGTGGGCACGGGCGTCATCAGCCGCTTGGGCTTTAACCCAACAGACAAGAACATGTACGACTTAACACCAGCCCAACATCACCCAATGATAAAGGAAGTCTATTCGGCCATACTCGCAGCACCTGCCGCCTTAGTCAGCCTAACGTCCAACACTCTGAGCTCAGGCATCATAAGGCAGGTAAGCTCGCTACATTTGCCGATGATAAATCATGATGGCGAGGCAAACCGAATCCTAAATTTACACATACCCGAAGATCCCCAAGGCTACCCAACCTACCAAGGGCCACGCGACGTCACAGAAATCAGCTCAGAAATCAAAAACTTTTTATTACTGCCCTTTTAGGGAACCCATCAAGGGGGTTGCGTCAAGAACGAGACGTACGGTATCGCAGCCGAGCCAACAGTCCTAAGGGGTCAGGTAATTTACCGACAATCTTGGTGACTTGAGCTTTCACTTTTTCAAATTGCATCACACCTGCAATACGACGATCCAAGAAGGCCCACGTCTCTTCCAAGTTTTCAGAATCATCGCCCAGCCAAATCGTCAATGTCGACGCATAGACAATCGATAGGGTAGCCCGCTTTGTATAGAAATTATAATCCGTAGACGTATCACCGATAGCCCGCCAAATCGCATCAACCGTATGATAGACAACTTGCGGAGCACGCGTTCCTGAAGTCGGCATAGCCAAGTAAGTGCCCGCGCGCCGAACAGCCTCCCGGTGTTCAGTATCCACTTCAAGGCGTGTGCGCACTGCCAACGTCACTTTTTCGCGAATTTTCAAAACATCGAGATCTGTTTTCGCCAAGACGTCAGCCATCCGGCGATCGCCCTCAGCCAAAAAGTAACTCACCAAATCCACGGGGCCGCACGGAAAAGCCAATTGCACTTCACCTCGGTCAATACCCAATCGATCAGCAGCCTTCATCATCACGCCGCGCGTCCACCCATCAAAGGGCACATCGGGCAGAACTTCGCTCAAAATACGCGATTTCAAGTTACTCAGTTCGTCTTGATTCTGATCGGTTACTTTATCAGTCATCACATCACTCTTTCTGCAGCCAGCCCCAGCCAAGTCTCGATGGTACACCCATAGGGATAAGAACCCTATTTCTCCATCCAATGAGCCGCTTCGCTCTCAAAAATCAATTCACTCAAATCATCCATACGCTCAGGATAAAGGATACCCTCCAAA
>NVSO02000184.1 GCA_002401305.2 Rhodobiaceae bacterium
CATTGTCCACGATGATATGATGAGGAATACCGTGTTGACCCAGCTCAAAAGCCGTTAAAGCCGCGCCTTGATTGCGAGGCCGGGTTTCGTCCACCCACACATGAATGGGAATGCCCGCATCATGGGCCATATAAATCGGCGCGGTTGCCGTGCCCCAATCAATGGTCGCCAACCAGCCCGCGTTGCAATGGGTGAGCACATTGACCGGTTCACCGTTTTTACGAGCGGCAATCTCTTTGATAATCTCAAAGCCATGCGCCCCAATTTTGCGACAGGTTTCAACATCATCCTCACAAATTTGGGCCGCACGCGCGTAGGCACACGCCGCGCGCTCCGTGAACGCCAGTGGGCGAACCGCCCGGTCCATTTCCCCCAACGCCCAATGTAGATTAATCGCCGTGGGACGTGTTGCCCCCAGCAAGGCCAATGCTGCATCAAGCCCGGCGTCCGACGGGTCCGCCCGCAGAGCCAGCGCCACACCGTAAGCCGCTGTGGCACCGATCAAGGGCGCACCGCGCACAACCATGTCTTTGATCGCCCGTGCCGCCTCCTGTACCGAGGTGAGCGTTTGGGTGTCAAAAACATGGGGCAGCTTTATTTGATCAATGACCTCAACGGACCATCCATCTTGAGCCAACCAAATTGTGCGATAGGCGGTACCGTTGATCTTCATCAGTCACCTGCAAAAGTACAAAGCGACTGAACATTCACATTATGGCGTTCCAGTCGAGTTCGGCCCCCAAGATCTGGCAATTCAATCACAAAGGTAGAACCAACCACAATGCCGCCCGCCCGGTTGATCAATTTCACAGCCGCTTCCGCCGTGCCACCCGTAGCGATCAAATCATCTATCACCAACACACGCGCGCCCTTTTTGATCCCATCTTTGTGGATCTCCACAACATCGGTGCCATATTCAAGGTCATATTCTTCTGAAATGGTTTCGTGCGGCAGCTTGCCTTTTTTACGGACTGGCAAAAACCCTTTGCCAAGCTGGTGGGCAACCGCCCCGCCCAAAATAAAGCCGCGCGCTTCAATGCCCGCAACCATATCAATGTCTGTGTTCACGTGCAGCTGCACCAAGGCGTCAACCGCCATGCGAAAGCCGCGCGGGTCTGAGAACAACGTGGTGACATCGCGGAACATAATACCCGGCTTTGGATAATCCGGGATGGTGCGAACATAATCTTCGATCTTCATGAGCTTATTTTCCGTTCAATACGCGGCCAGCGACCGCTTCTAATTTGGCAACCATCGCAGGGTCTCGCCCTTCGGGGGCTGTGATGATGGCGTGATCCAAAACCCGGTCGAACCCTTGGGGACAAGGCGCCCGGTCTTTACCCGCAAGGCTTTGAGCCAATGCGCGGATCATGAGCCCAGCTTTGTCGGCATTGCCGCGCAAAACCTCCAACACATGGGTCACTTCCACATTATCTTCGTCTTCGTGCCAACAGTCATAGTCCGTTACCATGGCAATCGTAGCGTAATTGGTCTCAGCTTCCCGGGCCAATTTGGCCTCTGGCATATTGGTCATGCCGATGACAGAGCAGCCCCAGGAGCGGTACAACTCGCTCTCAGCACGCGAGGAAAACTGAGGGCCTTCCATCGCCAAATAGGTGCCACCGCGCGTACAGCCGATGCTGGAGGCTTTACAGGCCGCTTCTAACTGGTCTCCCAGCCGACCACACACAGGATCGGCCATAGAGACGTGCGCAACGCAGCCTTTCCCAAAAAAGCTCTTTTCGCGGGCAAAGGTGCGGTCAATAAATTGATCCACGATCACAAAATGCCCCGGCGCCAAATTCTCTTTCAGCGAGCCAACCGCAGACACCGAGACAATATCGGTCACGCCGGCGCGTTTAAGCGCATCAATATTGGCCCGGTAGTTGATATCGCTGGGCGCATAGGAGTGGTTGCGGCCATGACGGGGTAAAAACACCATGTCCAAGCCAGCCAATTGGCCAAAATGCAACTCGTCCGAGGCTTCACCAAATGAGCTTTCTACCCGCTCCCACCGGCTATTTTCCAGACCCGGCGGATTGTAAATCCCGCTCCCGCCAATCACGCCCAAAACCATCTTGCTCATAGAGCCTCCGCCATTTTTAAACTCGTTAGCCTAAACATATCCCTATAAGAGCCAATTGTGACGTCTTGATAGAATTATTTTCGTTTCACATAGCTCACAATACTGCTTCCTCAAAACAAAAGGGCCCCCGAAGGAGCCCTTTAAAATTCTTAGATCAACCAAACCAGCTTAGTGCAAACCAGCCCAAAGCTTACGAGTGATCATGTAGAGCAAACCAGCCAGAACGAGCAAATACAGGATCACTTGGAAACCGATCTGCTTGCGTTCTTCCATCTTAGGCTCCGCAGCCCAATACATGAAGGCGGCAACGTCTTTGGAATATTGGTCCAAAGTCATTGGCGTACCATCTTCATAGTCCACAATCTCGTCGGACAATGGCGCTGCCATCCCAATCTGATGGCCTGTGAAATAAGCATTATAGGACATGCCTGCATTCATCTCGACGTCAGCTGGCGCATCTTCATAGCCAGTCAACAAGGAGTAGATGTAGTTCACCCCATCAGGACGTGCTTTTGCCAAAACTGAAAAGTCAGGTGGCAACGCCCCGCCGTTCGAAGCCCGTGCAGCGTTTTCATTTGAAAACGGCGCTGGGAAACGGTCACGTGGCAAACCTGCACGTTCAATCGGATCACCAACTTCGTCAAACTCGTTCGGGTCAATAATATCGAACTCACCCGCGATGACTTTTACTTCAGCTTCGCTAAATTCCGGCCCGCCCTCTTGAGACAGGTTACGGAAGGACACAAGGTTCATGGAGTGGCATGCAGAGCAAACCTCTTGGTAAACCTTGTAGCCCCGTTTGAGCTGTGAACGATCAAATGTGCCGAAGGGGCCATCAAAGGTCCATTCAACGCTTTTGTTTTCAACGCCCCCGCCGGAAGCTTTCGCTTCACCGGCGAACACGAATGTATAACCCAAAACAGCAATCGCAAGCGCTGTCAGGAACGGGGTCACACGGCAGGCTCGCGTAAAGATGCAAGGCCGGCCCTCTGTTTTATGTGTTGTGTCAGTCATTGTTCTGAACTCCCCGCTCAACGTTTTTCAGGCGCTGCTGCCGTATTGGCAGAAGCAGACCCACCATGGGCATCCAGCACCGCTTTCGAGATGCTTTCTGGCAATGGTTTAGGTTTCTCGACCATGCCCAATACCGGCAGGATGATCAGGAAGTGAGCGAAATAGTACACAGTCAAAATACGTGAGGCGATCACGTAGATCCCTTCAGCAGGCATAGCGCCGAGGTAACCAAGACCCATGCAACATGCAACGAAGATGAAGAAGAACTGACGATACATTGGACGGAAGCGCGCTGAGCGTACTTTGGAAGTATCCAACCAAGGCAGGACGAACAAGACCGCAATCGCACCAAACATGGCAACCACACCACCCAGCTTATCAGGCACAGCCCGCAAGATTGCGTAGAATGGCAAGTAGTACCACTCCGGCACAATGTGCGCAGGTGTCACCAATGGGTTGGCCTCGATGTAGTTATCCGGGTGACCCATCGCGTTTGGATTGAAGAACACAAAGTAGCTAAAGAGGATCAAGAACAGAACCAATGCAAAGCCATCTTTAGCCGTCATGTAAGGGTGGAACGGAACCGTATCCTGTTTGTCTTTAACATTGATGCCGAGCGGATTGTTGTTGCCCGGTACGTGCAAAGCCCAAATGTGCAAGATCACAACACCGGCAATGATGAACGGGATGAGATAGTGCAAGGAGAAGAAACGGTTCAATGTTGGGTTATCGACCGAGAAACCACCCCAGAGCAATTCCCGAATAGCTTCACCCACATAAGGGATCGCTGAGAACAGATTGGTGATAACGGTTGCACCCCAGAAGCTCATTTGGCCCCAAGGAAGTACGTAACCCATGAAACCCGCAGCCATCATCAACAAGAAGATGACAACGCCCAAGATCCAAAGCACTTCGCGTGGCGCTTTGTAAGATCCATAGTAAAGACCGCGGAACATGTGAATATAAACGGCAATGAAGAACATAGACGCGCCGTTTGCGTGCGCATAACGCAGCAAGTGGCCGTAGTTCACGTCACGCATAATGTGTTCAATGGAATTGAACGCCATGCTGACATGCGGCGTGTAGTGCATCGCCAGAATAACGCCGGTAACAATTTGAGCTACCAAGCAGAAAGAAAGAATACCGCCGAAAGTCCACCAATAGTTGATGTTCTTCGGAGTGGGGTATCCCATCATATGATCGACAATGCCCATAATAGGCAAACGTTCGTCAAGCCACCGAGTAAAGGCGTTTGACGGCTGATAAGTATGGTCTTCGCTCATCGTGCGCTCCTTTATCCGATTTTGATTTTTGTATCAGACAAGAAAGTGAGTACAGGCACTTCCAAGTTCTGAGGGGCTGGACCTTTACGGATACGGCCAGCCGTATCGTAGTGTGATCCGTGACAAGGGCAGAACCAACCACCAAAGTCGCCTTTTTTGTCTGACATGCCCTGACCCTTTGGCACACAGCCAAGGTGGGTACAGATACCGACCATGATCAGCCACTCTTCTTTACCAGCTGGTGCACGGTTTTGATCGTTCGC
The DNA here is from genome assembly GCA_002401305.2 of Rhodobiaceae bacterium. Taxonomy (GTDB): domain Bacteria; phylum Pseudomonadota; class Alphaproteobacteria; order Parvibaculales; family Parvibaculaceae; genus NORP139. The sequence goes on from NVSO02000184.1 coordinate 4,647, forward strand.
AGGTGAGCCCTCAGGCAAGTTGTCATTGCGTGCTTCAGGGTCAATCAAATCAGAAAGAGGAACAGCGCGTGCTGCTTCAATTTCTTCTGCTGACCGGCGACGAATGAAAACAGGCTTGCCGCGCCATTTAACGGTCATGCTCTGACCGACCTCGATCGAACTCAAATCGACCTCGATGGAAGCGAGTGCTAGTGCAGACGCATCTGGGTTCATTTGGTCAATGAGCGGCCAGACAAGAAATGCTCCGCCAATTGCGGTGAAAGAGCCAGTGGCGATATATAGAAAATCGCGCCGTGTCGGCTCATCCGTGTCGGTAACTGCCACGGTCGAGGTCTCCTTATGGTTCCCAGCAAAATCCCCGAAACACCAACAAACCTGCCCTATTTGGTCTAGTGCGATGTTGGTAGCGGGGTTTTCACCTAAAATCTGCTGTGCACGGCGCAGAACTGGCCCTCCCAGTCCGTGCCACACGTGCAGCGGTTTTGACACCCAATCGAATGAATGTCCAGACCCGGCACGTGGGAATGTGTCAGGATGCCGCACATTACCGCCACATTTAGATTTCCTCTGGCAAAATGACCAAAATCGAGGCAGATCTACGCCTCTCTTTATATGGCAATAGGAACACGGGTTTTCACCCCCGTGCCCTCGCCTCTACTGGACTGAAATTATGCACCTGGCGCTCTATCAACCCGACATTCCGCAGAATACTGGCACAATATTGCGATTAGGCGCCTGCCTCGATCTGCCCGTCGACGTGATTGAACCCTGCGGTTTCCCTTTTTCCGACAGATCGCTCAAAAGAGCCGGCATGGATTACCTCGATCAGGTGGACCTGACGCGCCACACAGATTGGGAACAATTCGAAATCGTTCGCAAAAAGCGAGGCCGACTGATTCTCCTCACAACCAAGGCTGAAATCACCCATTTGGACTTTCGATTCGCCCCAACCGACACTTTGTTGCTGGGCCGCGAGAGCCTCGGTGTGCCGCAGGAAGTCCACGAGAGTGCTGACGCCCGTGTTGTCATTCCAATGAACCCGAACATGCGCTCCCTCAACATTGCCGTTGCCGGGGCCCTGATCATCGGAGAGGCCCTGCGCCAAACCAACCAATTCCCCAAAATCCAACTCTAAGCAGTACCGGATTCATTGAGAGCCTATGGGTGTTGCTTGACAGGTTTGCCCCCAAAGCACTACCTCTGAGCCAATCACCTGTCGCCGACCTGGCTGTTGACCAGCCCCTACAAGACGGATCTATGATCGTGGAAAAGACAATAGAAGAAAAAAAGTCCCTCGCAGAAGCATGGTTCCAATCTCTTCGCGACCAAATTTGCGCGTCCTTTGAGACCTTGGAGCGTGATCTCACCGGATCTCACCAAGACAGGGACGCGGGCACCTTCGAGCAAACCGTCTGGGACCGAGCGACACACGGCAAGACCGAAGACGAAGTCAAAGCCGCTCAAGCCCATGTCGGCGAGATGGGGGGCGGCGTGATGTCGATCCTCAAAGGCCGCGTCTTTGAAAAAGCAGGTGTGCATACCTCCAGCGTCTATGGAGAATTCTCCGAAGAGTTTCGCAAGCAAATTCCCGGCGCTGAAGAAGACCCTAGGTTTTGGGCAAGTGGCATTTCACTGATCGCCCACCCCCACAACCCCCATGTACCCGCTGTTCATATGAACACGCGCATGATTGTGACAACAAAATGCTGGTTCGGCGGCGGGGCAGACTTAACACCCGTGCTCAACGCCAACCGCACCCAAGATCACGCAGACAGCCTCGATTTCCACGCAGCGATGAAACAAGCGTGTGATGCCCACGGCGACGACTACCACGAGCGCTTCAAAAAATGGTGCGATGAATATTTCTTCCTGCCCCACCGCAACGAACCACGCGGCATTGGCGGCATCTTCTACGACCGCCTCGCAACAGGTGATTGGGACAAAGACTTCGACTTCACCCAAGACGTCGGCAAAGCCTTCTTGGAATCCTATCCAGCCATTGCCCGCCGCCATATGGACAAGACATGGACAGCCCAAGAACGCGAAGAGCAATTGATCCGTCGCGGACGTTATGTGGAGTTCAATCTACTTTATGACCGAGGCACCACCTTTGGCCTGAAGACAGGTGGCAATGTGGATTCCATTCTGTCGTCCATGCCGCCAGAAGTGAAGTGGCCGTAAAGCCTTTATAGTTCAAGCGGCTTCAATAAATAGTCGCTTGAACCACAGCTTTGAGCCGTTCGATCAATGAAAACTCATCGTCGATAAAGTCGGCATCAACCCACCATTCTTCAACTTCGCGAAACACACGCCCCATCTCGGGTCCCTCAGGGACACCCGATGCTTTGAGCATGGAGCCGGTCAAGCCAAAGTTAGGCCGCTCCCAAGTGTCGGCCAAGGCCAAAAGCGCCCGCCACTGCATTGCATTATGGTTTTTGCCGTCAGCCGCCCAGCCCAACATGACTTTGTCTTTGAAGAGCTCAACCCCAAGCCAGTAAAGCGCTCGGCGCACTTCCCGCATAGACAGATAACAAACCATCTTGGTGGGGTCGCTGTGCATTTTCAAAATACGGGTGCGTTCTTTATTGGAAAGTCTAAGGCGCTCAGCAACAGCACGCA
>NVSO02000185.1 GCA_002401305.2 Rhodobiaceae bacterium
CATGATCCCACGCTCAGAACCACAATCCTTCTCGATGATGATGCAATCTTGCGCAACATCAACCAGACGACGTGTCAGATAACCGGAGTTAGCTGTTTTCAGAGCCGTATCAGCAAGACCTTTACGTGCCCCGTGAGTGGAGTTGAAGTACTCCAACACAGTCAGACCTTCTTTAAAGTTCGAGATAATAGGTCTCTCGATGATCGAACCATCAGGACGCGCCATCAAACCACGCATACCACCAAGCTGTTTCATTTGCGCGGGCGAACCACGGGCACCTGAGTGAGCCATCATGTAGATCGAGTTGATCGGCATTTCCCGATTAGTTTCTTCGTCGATTTGAACAGCCTGAATGCGGTCCATCATGGCGTCAGCCACTTTGTCAGAACACTTAGCCCAAGCATCAACAACTTTGTTGTACTTCTCACCTTGTGTGATCAAACCGTCGATGTACTGCTGCTCATACTCTTTAGACAAAGCAGATGTTTCATCAACCAAACCTTGTTTTTGATCAGGAATGACCATGTCATCCTTACCAAAGGAGATCCCGGCGCGACAAGCGTGCTTGAAGCCCAGAGCCATGATTTGGTCACAGAAAATCACGGTGTCTTTCTGACCGGTGTGACGATACACAGCATCAATCATCCGTGAGATTTCTTTTTTCGTCATCAGACGGTTCACAACATCGAATGGCAACTTGTGGGATTTTGGTAGAACACGTCCCACCAACATCCGACCAGGCGTACCCTCAACGAGTTTGGTAATCGGATTACCTTCTTCGTCCAACGTCTCGAACCGAGCCTTGATTTTGGCGTGCAGTGTTACAACACCGGCTTCAAGCGCGTGCTCAATCTCAGAAATGTCTGAGAAGATCATGCCTTCGCCCGGCTCATTTTGTTTTTGCTGAGTGATGTAATACAGGCCCAACACGATATCTTGCGACGGCACAATGATCGGCTGACCATTCGCAGGGTGCAAAATGTTGTTGGTCGACATCATCAACACGCGGGCTTCGAGTTGAGCTTCCAAAGACAACGGTACGTGTACCGCCATTTGGTCACCATCAAAGTCAGCGTTAAACGCAGCACAAACCAATGGGTGAAGCTGAATAGCTTTACCTTCGATCAATGTAGGTTCGAAAGCTTGGATGCCCAAACGGTGAAGCGTTGGCGCCCGGTTAAGCAACACAGGGTGCTCCCGGATCACTTCCTCTAGAATGTCCCAAACTTCTGGACGTTCCTTCTCCACAAGCTTCTTAGCCTGCTTCACAGTCGACGACAGACCCTTAGCCTCCAGCCGTGAGTAGATGAACGGCTTAAAGAGCTCAAGCGCCATCTTCTTAGGCAAACCACACTGGTGCAGTTTCAACTCAGGACCCACCACGATCACAGAACGACCAGAATAGTCGACCCGTTTACCGAGCAAGTTTTGACGGAAACGGCCTTGCTTACCTTTGAGCATATCTGCCAAAGATTTAAGCGGACGTTTGTTAGCACCCGTAATCACACGACCGCGACGACCATTGTCAAACAACGCATCAACTGACTCTTGCAGCATCCGTTTCTCGTTACGGATGATGATGTCAGGAGCACGCAATTCCATGAGGCGCTTAAGACGGTTATTCCGGTTGATCACCCGACGATATAGATCGTTCAAGTCAGACGTCGCAAAACGACCTCCATCAAGCGGCACCAATGGGCGCAACTCAGGTGGGATCACAGGCACAACAGTCAAGATCATCCATTCAGGGCGGTTCCCTGACTCAATGAACGCTTCAACCAATTTCAGACGCTTGGCCAATTTCTTAGGCTTAAGCTCAGAGGTTGATTCAGCAATTTCAACGCGAAGGTCTTCTGCAACCTTAGGAAGATCGAGCGCCATCAACATGTCGCGGATAGCTTCCGCACCGATGCTGGCCGTGAAGCTGTCGTCGCCATATTCTTCTTGTGCGTCCAGATATTCTTCTTCTGTCAGCAACTGACGCTCTTTAAGAGGCGTCAAGCCAGGCTCCAGAACGATGTAGTTCTCAAAATAGAGATCCCGCTCTAGATCCTTCAGCGTCATGTCCATCAACATACCGATACGCGACGGCAGTGATTTCAAGAACCAAATGTGAGCAACAGGTGCTGCAAGCTCAATATGGCCCATCCGTTCCCGGCGCACCTTAGAGAGCGTTACTTCAACGCCGCATTTTTCGCAGATGATGCCTTTATACTTCATCCGCTTATATTTGCCGCACAAGCACTCATAGTCCTTGATCGGACCAAAAATACGCGCGCAGAAAAGACCGTCCCGTTCTGGCTTGAACGTACGATAATTGATCGTCTCTGGCTTTTTGATCTCACCAAATGACCAGGAGAGAATGCGCTCCGGGCTAGCGAGAGAAATACGAATCCGATCAAAGCTTTGCGCGTTTGACATCGGATTAAAGAGATTCATGACCTCTTGGTTCATGGAAGTCTCCTAATTAGGCCTTGGGCCAATCGGGGTTTGGTGATCACGAAGGGCCTGTCGTGATACGCCCCAAAATTAAGTCTCACCCGTACGGGCTGTGAACCGCAAGAGGTCTCCCTCTTGCGGCCAATTCTCTCAACTATTCTTCGATCCGACGGCTTTCCAGCTCAACGTTCAGACCAAGAGACCGCATCTCTTTGACCAGCACGTTGAAGCTTTCAGGAATACCAGCCTCGAAGGTGTCATCGCCGCGAACAATCGCTTCATACACTTTCGTCCGACCAGCAACGTCATCCGATTTCACAGTCAGCATTTCCTGCAGGGTATAAGCAGCACCGTAAGCTTCCAGTGCCCACACTTCCATCTCACCGAAGCGCTGACCACCGAACTGAGCTTTACCACCCAGAGGTTGCTGCGTAACCAAGCTGTACGGTCCAATAGACCGCGCATGGATTTTATCATCCACCAAGTGGTGCAATTTGAGCATGTAGATGTACCCAACCGTTACTTGACGGTCAAATTGCTCACCAGTACGCCCATCAAAGAGCGTAACCTGACCACTAGAGTGCAAGCCTGCCTTCTCTAGCATGTCGACAACGTCTTCCTCATGCGCTCCGTCAAACACAGGAGTAGCAATCGGCACGCCTTTGCGGAGATTGCCAGCCATTTCGAGCAACTCAGTGTCGTTGAATTCATCAACACCGTCCCGCTCGTCATAAACAGCACTCAGCGTAGCCTTAAGGGGCGTCATATCACCGTCGCGCTTGTAGCTATCCAGCGCTGCACCGATTTTTTTCCCGATGCCGGCACAAGCCCAACCCATATGGGTTTCAAGGATCTGTCCAACGTTCATCCGGCTCGGCACACCAAGTGGGTTCAGCACAACATCAACATGTTGCCCATCCGCCAAGTAAGGCATGTCTTCAACCGGCATGATCCGCGAGATAACCCCTTTGTTACCGTGACGGCCAGCCATTTTGTCACCAGGCTGAAGCTTACGCTTCACAGCCACGAACACTTTGACCATTTTCATCACGCCAGGTGGGAGTTCGTCCCCACGCTGCAGCTTATCAACCTTATCAGCGAAACGAGCTTCAAGACGGCCTTTGCTTTCGTCGTATTGGGTTTTAAGGCCCTCAACTTGAGAGAACACAGCTTCATCTTGTGGCGCAATTTCCCACCAACGATAGCGCGGCAACGTTTTCAACGCATCCGCTTCAACCGTTGTGCCTTCTCTAAAGGCATCTGGACCAGTCACTGTTACTTGGCCAATCAACATCTCGGCAAGGCGGTCATAAATGTTGCGTTCAAGAATACCGAGCTCATCATCACGGTCTTTCGCAAGATGTTCGATCTCTTCGCGCTCAATCTGCAAACCACGTTCGTCTTTATCGATACCGTGACGATTGAAGACACGTACTTCGACAACAGTCCCAGCAACACCGGGAGGCAAGCGCAAAGAAGTGTCACGCGCGTCAGAAGCTTTTTCACCGAAGATGGCACGCAGAAGTTTTTCTTCCGGTGTCATTGGGCTCTCACCCTTCGGTGTGATTTTACCAACAAGAATATCACCCGGCTGAACTTCCGCACCAATATAGGTGATGCCAGCTTCGTCGAGGTTTTTAAGAGCCTCTTCACCAACATTTGGAATGTCACGCGTAATCTCTTCAGGCCCAAGCTTCGTATCACGAGCCGCTACTTCAAACTCCTCGAGGTGAATAGACGTAAACACGTCGTCAGTCACAATCCGCTCGGAGATCAAAATGGAGTCTTCGAAGTTGTAACCATTCCACGGCATAAACGCCACGAGCACGTTACGACCCAACGCCAATTCACCAAGCTCTGTAGACGGTCCATCAGCAATGATGTCGCCTTTACGAACTTCTTCACCCACACGCACCAAAGGACGCTGGTTGATACAAGTGTTTTGGTTTGACCGTTGGAATTTCCGAAGGTTGTAAATATCAACACCGGATGTTGTCGCAGAAAGCTCTTCAGTCACCCGAACAACAATCCGTTCCGCATCCACTTGCTCAACAATACCAGTCCGACGTGCACCAATTGCAGCACCAGAATCTCGCGCCACAATAGCTTCCATGCCGGTACCCACAAGAGGCGCCTCAGCACGTACCAAAGGCACAGCCTGACGTTGCATGTTCGAGCCCGTCAAGGCACGGTTCGCATCATCATTTTCAAGGAATGGGATCAAGGCCGCCGCAACAGAGACGATCTGTTTCGGTGACACATCCATCAAGTCAACCTGGTCTGCAGACACAACCTCAAAGTCGCCATCAATACGGGTATTGATGAGATCTTCTTCGATTTGACCGTCAGCCCCAAGCTGCAAGTTCGCTTGCCCTACCCGGAAACGCGCTTCTTCCATTGCAGAAAGATACACAACTTCGTCGGTAGCTTTACCGTTCACAACTTTCCGGTATGGGCTCTCAATGAAACCATACTTGTTCACCCGAGCAAAAGTCGCCAAGGAGTTGATCAAACCAATATTTGGTCCCTCAGGCGTTTCAATTGGGCAAATCCGGCCGTAGTGAGTTGGATGCACGTCACGCACTTCAAAACCAGCGCGTTCGCGTGTCAAACCACCAGGCCCAAGCGCTGAAAGACGACGCTTGTGCGTAATCTCTGAAAGCGGATTGGTTTGGTCCATAAATTGTGACAATTGGGAAGACCCAAAGAATTCACGAACCGCAGCAGCAGCTGGTTTCGCATTGATCAAATCATGCGGCATCACAGTGTCGATATCGACAGAGCTCATCCGTTCTTTGATCGCACGTTCCATCCGCAACAAACCGATACGGTACTGATTTTCCATGAGCTCACCCACAGAACGTACCCGACGGTTGCCAAGGTTATCAATGTCATCAATTTCACCACGGCCATCACGCAGGCCAACCAGTGTTTTGATCACAGCCAAAATATCGTCTTTACGCAAAACACGCACAGTGTCTTCTGCATCAAGGTCCAGACGCATATTCATCTTCACCCGACCAACGGCTGAGAGATCATAACGCTCTGAATCAAAGAACAATGTTTGGAACAGGTTTTCAGCTGTATCGATGGTAGGCGGCTCACCTGGGCGCATAACCCGGTAAATATCAAACAG
>NVSO02000186.1 GCA_002401305.2 Rhodobiaceae bacterium
CACTCATAATGTTTGAGCGTAAACGTCCGGCAGAGACGCGATAGGCAAGAAACAGATTGATAAGGAGGTTAAACCCGACATAGATGCCGATGGCCTGTAGCGATTGTTCAAACATAATATGTCCTGCCGGTTTTTAAGGGGGCAGCGAAGGGTCGGCGTCCTAGCACCTTGATTCGCCATAAAAGCATAGCACGCCTAGTCTTTTGGCGCCCAACAGGCTCCTCAATTGGCTCTGGCAGGGCCTCAAAGGAGCACTTATTGGGGGTCGAAAATATCCATTATATGCGAAGGAGTTGTGGTCTCCCGTTAATCGATTGAAAACCATAGAGGCCTATGCTGAACCCAAGGCAACCTAAGACAAGACACCCTAAGAATGGTCAAACATTCCGGTTGGAAGAACAAAAGATGGGTCAGTAAATGGAACAGCGAGCAACACCTACAGCATCAGCCTCAAACGATCGCTCCGAAGCGCGTTTAAAGGCACTCGAACCTGCTAAAAAGCGGTGGCGGGATGGTGAAATTGACTCTGACCCCTTTGTATTGCCCGCGAAAGTTTCTGTTCCCGCCCAATCAGTCCTTCATCGCATGCTGGGGTTTATCCGTTATGCAACCATCGACCAAGGTGAGGTGAAGGTAGAAGATTCTTCACCGATTTTGGGCGTTTGGAAATGGTCTGAAAAAGTTTCTGAATTTGAAGGCGTGTCGATGCGGATTGCGTATCGCGACAGTAAATGCACAGGTCAACCGATTGTAATCGTCGAGTTGCGCCATGCACATCCAGATAATTCGATTTTGCTGCATGTGTCTTTTGATGGCGCAGACGCTGCCGCGCGGTGGCGTTCATGGTCCAACGTCTTGGCGATGCCTGCGTTGATGGAAGACAAAGACGGGGAAGTGCGTCATGCAGATACCCGCTTGGGCAGCATGATTGTGGGCGACCCTCAGCCTCATCGCGGGGCGAGCTTGCTCACAGACCGCCGTCCCCAAAGCTTTGGCTATACAGGCCGCCCCCGTCACTACGCAGAGCGCGTGGTAACAGGGGGACGACCCGTCGCTTATTGCCAAGGAAGCATTATCAGCCCTTAAGCTATTTTGCTGAAATCTGCAGGGCGTCGCTCTGCAAAGGCAGTTACAGCTTCTGCAAATTCAGGCGATTTAAGTTGGGCACCAAAGTGCACGCTTTCATCCGCCATGCGTTGCTTGAGAGTTTCTTTGCTCTGACGCACAAGTTGTTTGGTCAATTTAAGGGCCGTAGGTGCTTTCGCGGCCAATTGAGCTGCAGCCTTATTGGCAACATCAAGTAGCTCATCATCGGCTACTGCACGTAAAATCAATCCAATTTTTTCAGCTTCAGCTGCGTCAATCCGGTTACCCAGCAAGAACAATTCGTTTGCACGCTGAATGCCCACGGTGAGCGGAAGAAGGAGGGAAGAAGCTGCTTCTGGGACCAATCCCAAGTTGGTGAACGGCACTTGGAAGCTGGCACTGGCACCTGCATAGACGAGGTCTGTGTGCAAGAGCATGGTAACACCAACCCCAACAGCAACGCCGTTTACAGCCGCAATCAGAGGTTTGTCATTTTCAACGAGGGACCGCAAAAAGCGTGCAACGGGAAGCTCTTCGCCCTTGTCGCGGTCGCCACCTGCAAAATCGCTCAGGTCATTACCAGCGGTAAACGCATCGCCAGCACCTGTGATTAAAATCACCCGAATGTCGGGGTTGTCTTGCGCATTCAAAATACCGTCAGCCAGCAGGCCATACATTTCTTGAGTAAGGGCATTCTTTTTGGCGGGGCGGTTCATCGTAAGGCGCAAAACGCCGTTGCTCAGTTCACTGAGGGCTACACTCATTGGTCAAACTCCTGAAGGATAGGTGAGGAAGAAGCTGCGGACGAAAGGGAAGAGGAGCCCTCCGATGTCAGCTCAATTACATGGGTCAAAAAGCGCACAATCACATCCGTTTCAGCCGAGCTAAACGGGGCAAGTAACGCTTGATTGGTTGATATAAGATAGGGCACAGCCGCGGAGATGGCCGTGCGTCCCTTATCGGTCAAATGCAGGTGATACGCACGCTTGTCAGCTTTGTCTTCAAGGCGGGTGATCAGCTCGGCTTTTTCCAAACGACTGACCAAACCTGTGATCGCAGACTTTTTAAGGGAAAGTCCTGCGGCCAGTTCAGACAATAAACAGCCTGCGTTGACGCCGATGAAAAACAGGGCGCCCTGTTGAGCCGACGTGATTCCGCCATTCTCTTTCAATTTGCGATCTGCCGCTTTGAACAGGGCTTTGTGTGCCTGATCCAGCAGATAAAACAGCTTGGGCCCCCTCGATGGTTTGGAGGAGGGGAGAGCTGGTATTTGGGAGGGTGCCTGCTTGGTCATGGGCTTTATCCGCAAAAGGTTCACATACGTATTAATAATGGTACGTATATGAACCTTTTGGGTCTGTCAAGGTAGCTCGGGCGTTTTCACGCAGAGCCAAACAGATCTAACCAAGTCTAAACGGATAGATCTTGCGGTGCCTTAACTGGTGTGCCGATGTAGTTGGCACTTGGGCGAATGAGGCGACCTATCCGCTGTTGCTCGATGCAATGAGCCGTCCAGCCTGCTACACGGCCAACCGCAAAAACCGGCGTAAAGGCGGCTCTTGGGATGTGCAACGCATCCAGCAAAAGGGCTGTATAAAACTCAACATTCGTTTCCAAAACCCGGTCAGGCTTGTGCCGTTGCAAGGTTTCAAGGGCGCAGCGCTCAACCGCGCGGGCGAGCCCGTACCGGGGTCCCTCAGCACCCAATTCTTTAAGAGCACCCGCCAACACGTCGGCGCGGGGGTCTCTTACTCTGTACACGCGGTGGCCAAACCCCATTAAACGCTCTCCGCGTGCAAGTTCTGCATCAATCCAATGAGCCGCATTGTCTGCTGTACCGATACTGTCGAGCATATCAAGCACAGGTTCCGGTGCGCCCCCATGTAACGGCCCTGTAAGTGCGCCGTAAGCACCGACGATCGCCGAAACAAAGTCAGCTTGGGTGGAGGCGATAACCCGCGCCGTAAAGGTTGACGCATTCATGCCGTGATCGCAGACGGTGCTGAGATAGGTGTCGAGTGCATTGATCTCCCCTTGGCTGGGCGCGCGATTATGCAACATGCCCAGAAAACAAGCCGCCGTATTGGTTTTCAGGTCGGGGGCAACCAACGCGTGGCCATCTGCCAAACGCGCCACATTGGCGGCAAACACAGGCATCGCACTCACAAGCAGGACGGGAGCATCGCTCGCATTCGACCCAGATAAGGAGCTTAGGCATAACCGCAACCCTTCTGCGGGTGATAGGCCTTTGAGCACAGGTTGAAGCTTCTCAATATTCTCAAAAGCCAATGCACGTGCGTGCGCCACATTTTCCGCTTCGAGGGTGAGGTCGCTGCCCGCAATCGACCAGAGGGTTTGGATGGCTTCGTCGAAAGTTTGCTGGGCGACAAATTGGTGCAGCGGCGTACCCGCAATAACAAGTTCGCCTGCTTGACCTAAAACTTGGCTGAGCGCTGTATCCGCTGCCGCAATGCCTTCGAGTCCGGAGGTGGGCGCCACGCTTGAAGGTGTCGCATTCATTATTTTACTCATGTCATCTCCTATTATTCGGCTCGGTAGATAAGGG
>NVSO02000187.1 GCA_002401305.2 Rhodobiaceae bacterium
AACGGCGTTGCGCTGGTAGCGCTTGGCCAGATTGGCAATGCCGCGTGGCACAGTGGCTGAGAACATCAAGGTGCGCCGCTCAGAAGGTGTCGCATCCAAAATAGATTCCAGCTCTTCGCGGAACCCCATGTTCAACATTTCGTCGGCTTCATCCAACACAACTGCCCGCAGGCCCGATGTATCAAAAGACCCGCGCTCAATGTGGTCGCGCAAACGCCCCGGCGTGCCAACAACAATGTGCACACCCCGGTTCAAGGCGCGACGCTCCGTGCCCATGTCCATGCCGCCCACGCAAGAAGAAATCTTGGCGCCAGTCGGTTCAAAAAGCCATTCAAGTTCGCGTTTCACTTGCAAGGCCAGTTCCCGCGTTGGCGCAATCACCAGCGCAAAGGGGACAGTTGCCCGGTCAAATGTATCCGCGCCCTCAAGCAGGGTAGGAGCCAGCGCCAAACCAAATGCGACTGTCTTGCCCGAACCCGTTTGGGCCGAAACCAAGAGGTCGGAGTCAGCCAATTTTGGGTCCGAAACGGAGACTTGCACGGGTGTCAAAGCGGTATAACCGCGCTTGCTCAACGCTTGGCCCAGCGCAGGCACGATGCCTTCGAATTGTGTCATGTAATGTCTTTCGGAAATGCGGGTTGCGTGTGCCCCATTGAACATGATCAGTAGGGAAGGGCACATGCCGCTGCGATCTATCGCGCGCGGAGCATTACCATTTGCCGTTGTATAGGGCTAAACATCGCCAATGTACAGCGCCCGTTGATGCAACATGGTCACACCTTAAAGCTTTGGTAAATTCACCAAAAAAGGCTGAAAAGAGCCGGTTTTGGGGTGAGACAGCCTCGTGCGAGTCATCTATGCTGAATACGGCAAAATCGAATGTTGGCGGGTTTTGGGGCGAATGCTCGTTTTGCTGGAGCTGCAGGCGACCCACAAGGGCCAAAAATCCACCATATTTCCACCTAGCACCAATTTGAAGTCGAGTGTTTACCCACCCAATACACAAGCAATAGACGGCCCGTTAACCTTGACGCGCCAGAATATACCAGCGAAACGCAGCACTTTTCCAAGCCGCCGCGTTTTCATGCGCGTTTTCATTAATGAGGGACAGATGAGCGGATTGTGGATCATAGGAGCAGGAGGCCATGCAAAAGTGGCCATTGCAGCAGCTGAAGCTTCCGGCGAATTTGTTGCCGGTGTTGTGGACAGCAATCCTGCATTAGCCGGGCAGCGCCTCTTGGGTCACTCCATATTAGGGGCTCACGATTGGTCCGCGCATGATCGCGCCCATTTAGCCATCGGGGATAACAAAATTCGCGCCCGCCTGGCCTCCGAAATGCCGGTGGAGTGGGTGAGCGTCGAACATCCCGTCGCGTGGCGCCATCCAAGCGTGCAAGTTGGCGAGGGGACTCTCGTGTGTGCCGCCGCCATCCTTCAACCCGACGCGCGTATCGGCCGCCATGTCATCATTAATACAGGCAGCATCGTCGAACATGATTGTGTCGTCGGGGATTTTTCCTTTTTAGGCCCGCGCGCCTGTTTAACCGGCAATGTGAAGTTGGGAACAGGTTGCTTTATTGGCGCCGGGGCCACCGTCTGTCCGGGGATAACGCTGGGCGATCATGTGACTGTGGGCGCAGGTGCTGTCGTCACCAAGGACGTGCCAGACGGGGTAACTGTTGTCGGCGTACCCGCCAAGAAGATCCGATAGATTTTTAAAGAACTCTTAGCCAAAGTGGATGTGTCAAGAATGTCAAAGACCGATAAAAGGATTTTCCTGTCCCCGCCACATATGTCTGGGGAAGAGCGCACCCTGGTCACGGAGTGTTTTGATACCAATTATTTGGCCGGCGTTGGTCCCATGATTGATCGATTTGAAAAAGAATTTTGTGAACTGACAGGCCACACTGATGCGGCTGCTTTGACCAGCGGCACCGCCGCCATGCATTTGGCGTTGCGGTTGGCAGGCATTGGAGAGGGCGACGAAGTCTGGACAAGCACGCTCACCTTCATTGGCGGCGTCTCTCCCATAATGTATCAACAAGCAAGCCCCGTATTTTTGGATGTAGACCCCGATACGTGGACCTTGTCACCGCAACTTCTCGAAGACGAACTATCGAGAGCAGCTGCTGAAAACAAATTACCCAAAGCCATCGTCCCCGTCGATATTTACGGCCAATGCGCGGACCTTGATGCCATTGGGGCACTCGCCGCAAACTATGAAATTCCTGTGATTTTGGACAGTGCTGAATCCGTGGGGGCAACTTATAAAGGCCGTCACGCAGGTAAAGGCGCTGATGTTGCGATCTATTCGTTCAATGGCAATAAGCTCATCACCACAGCAGGCGGTGGCATGATCGCAAGTGATGATCCCGGGATCATCCAACAAGCCCGCTATCTCTCCACCCAAGCCCGCGAACCATCCAATCATTATGAGCATGTAACTTTTGGGTATAATTATCGGATGCCCAGCGTGTGTGCAGCAATCGGGATCGGCCAGCTTGGTGTTTTGTCAGACAGAGTGGCCAAAGCACGCAAGACCTTCGCCCATTACGAAACTGAATTGGGCGACCTTCCCGGCATTTCCTTCATGCCCGAGGCCGCGACCGGCAAAGCCAATAGATGGTTGACCGTCATGATGTTAGGGGCGGCTGCAAGCGTGGAGCCAATGGAAATTTGTGAAGCTCTGGGCGCGCGTAATATTGAAGCTCGACCGGTGTGGAAACCCATGCACCTCCAGCCCGTTTTTAGAACGGCGCGCCATGTGGGGGGAGATGTGTCTGAAGAACTTTTCCAACGCGGTGTCTGTTTGCCATCAGGCACAGATTTAACCCAAGAAGATCTCACACGGGTCATCGACATCATCAAGTCCGTGTTGACCAGCGCAAAATAAAACGGCCCTCGCGCAAACGAAGGCCGTTCCAAATTTGTAAATGTGCGGTGGCTTACTTATGGCCTGTCATGCGGCTAAGGCGTGCCGCAATCAAGTCTTCAGCTTCAGAAACCATCCGGTCAATCAACTCTTTACAAGTTGGAATGTCATTGATGAGGCCCTGCACCATGCCTGCAGACCAAATGCCGTGGTTTGGATCGCCTTCTTCGTAAACAACTTTGCCGCGCTTGCCAGAGACGAGTGATATAAGATCTTCAATTTTTGCACCCTCTTTTTCCTTGGCAACTACTTCCTGGGAAACCGTATTTCTGGCAACACGGGCTGTATTGCGCAGCGTGCGGAAAATCAAATCAGTTGCGCGTTCGTCATTGGCAACAATTTGCTCTTTTACCTTTTGGTGGATGGGGCTTTCAACGGTGGACATGAAACGTGTGCCCATGTTTACGCCTTCAGCACCAAGTGCAAGTGCAGCCACAAGGCCGCGTGCATCGCCAAAGCCGCCTGATGCAATCATTGGGATTTTAACAACATTGGCGGCTGCAGGAATAAGGATCAAGCCCGGAATGTCATCTTCGCCCGGGTGGCCCGCACATTCAAAGCCGTCAATGGAAACAGCATCCGCACCAAGCTTTTCAGCTTTCAAGGCATGACGTACCGCGGTGCATTTGTGAATGACTTTAATGCCAGCCGCTTTGAAGGCCGCGATATGTTCTGCTGGATTGTGCCCAGCCGTTTCAACAATTTTCACACCAGAGTCGATGATCGCTTGGCGATACTCTTCATACGGAGGAGGTGTAAGCGCTGGTAGGATGGTCAAATTCACCCCAAATGGCTTGTCTGTCAGCTCACGGCAGCGCGCGATTTCTTTGGTTAGGTCAGCAGGAGTTGGTTGGGTCAATGCGGTGATAAAGCCAAGGCCACCCGCATTTGCAACGGCGGCAACAAGCTCAGCCCGGCCAACCCATTGCATGCCGCCTTGAACGATTGGATGTTCGATACCGAATTCTTCTGTGAAACGTGTCTTAAGCACAGGTGCGCTCCCTACTAAAGTTGTCTGTAAAATTGAATCGCAATATTAATCCCGCGACTGTGCCGCAAGTTAGAGGCGTCGTCAGCAAAAATGAACCATGGGCTGGGCTCTGATTGACCGCACACGCGCAAAAATTATGCGCTTGGCGTGGTTTAGACGTCGCGACCTATTGATTTCCGGGCCCTTTTACCCCAAGTTCCTGTTCAACAATGTTCACGAAGAGAGCACAAATGAACAACAATATCGATTGGGATCTATATCGCACCTTCCTCGCGGTCGCCGATACACGCAGTCATTCCGCCGCGGGAAGACGTCTGAAAATTTCCCATGCCACCGTTGGACGCCACGTCGCCGAACTTGAAAAAGTCCTCGGGGTAAAACTTTTTGTCCGAGATATTGATGGTTTTGCTCTAACGCCGTCTGGCGAGCGATTGAAGTTGGAAGTGGACTATATGTCCGCCGCCGCTCTTCGGGCCCAAAGGTCTGCGGTCAGCGGTCAGGGCTCGCCCAAAGGTGTGGTCCGCATTTCGACAGCCTCCACCTTGGCAGGCTATTGGTTGGTGCCCGCAATGGCTGAGTTTCAGGCGACCTATCCTGAAGTTGAATTGGAATTTGTGACAGACAGTTGGCCTGCAAGTGTGCGCCGCCGAGAGGCTGATTTGGTGCTCCGCCTCTATGGTCCGGGCCAAGAAAATCTCGTCGGTAAAAAAATCGCCCGCGTTGGCGTCGCCTTTTATGCCTCCAAATCTTACGCCGAAAAATATGGACTTCCCACTGAGCGAGAACAATGGGGCGACCACCGTTTTGTTGGGTTTTGTGGGGCCGCTGCTGAAACAGAATTGGCTCGCTGGTCCAATCACGTTACCCGAAATGTCCCAACAACCTTGCG
>NVSO02000188.1 GCA_002401305.2 Rhodobiaceae bacterium
GCCCAAATCTTATCATGAAGCGCTTTTCCAGCCAAGGACTGTCCAAGCGTTCCTGGAAACATATCAGGATAAAGAGTGAGCACCGTGGCTGCCCAGCTTTTTGAGCCGGTATCAGCCATTTTTCTCACCGTTTTCTTCCGAAACAATTTCCGTTTCAGATGGCGCGTCATCGTTCGGGACAGAAACCTGCCCCGAATTATCTTGTGTAGGCTCAGAATCGCCAGAAGGCGTTTCTGGTGTTTGTTCCGTCAAAGCCGCCTTGATGGCCTTTTCCTCTGCCTTCTTCGCCATTTTCTCCACAGACTTCGGACTACGCCGACGCTTCGGATTTTTAGACGCAGGGGCATCAAAAAGACCTGCAGGCGGATCAATGACCATGTCTCTGGCATCAAACCGGATTTCAGGCACATTGTCTTTTGTGAACGGCATCAGCTCGAGGCGCCCGTCAACAAGCTTGATTTCAAGCAGATCACCTGCTCCAAAATCATGCACGCCGACGACTTCGCCCACCAGCTCACCAGACGCCAACATGGCGCGCAGCCCAACAAGATCAGCATGGAAGAAGTTATCTTCTTCCTCTTCCGACCCCAATGCCTCGCGAGAGACAAACAGACTAACGCCGCGCATGGCATCTGATTGGGTTCGATCCCGCACACCGTCTAAGGCAGCGATCACAACACCCTTACTCACACCGGTCACTTTGATCGGAAAGCTACCTTGCGCTGTTTCTACCGGCCCGTAAGCCCCCACATTTTTGGGGTCCTGCGTATAGGCTTTGATTTTGACACGACCATGCACACCGTGGCTGCCCACGATAACACCCAAACAAATCTTCTTGTCTGTGTCTGATGACTGCGTCATTCAACAAAATCTTTCTCAACCGGTAAAATCCAACCAACTCTGATGAGTTGATTATTCAGCAGGTGTTTCTTCAGCAGGTGCAGCAGCAGCTTCAGCAGCAGCAGTTGCAGCAGCTTCAGCTTTTTGCTTCAACACTTCGATACGCTCAAGCGCTTTAGCACCTGGCTTACCTTTGTCTGGATTGTTGCGTGTAGCACGCTTCATCAAACCAGCTACAGCGAGAAAACGTGCAACACGGTCAGTTGGTTGTGCACCAGTACCGAGCCAATAAGCAGCACGTTCTGTATCCAATTTCACCCGCTCGCCGCTATCTTTTGGAAGCATTGGGTTATAGATACCGATTTTTTCGATGAAACGGCCATCACGTGGTGAACGCACGTCAGCTACTACGATACGGTAGTAAGGACGCTTTTTAGAACCACCACGGGCCAAACGGATCTTCGTTGCCATTTTCGTTTTTCCTTCAGTTAAACTCTGGGTGCGCCGACTTTAAAAACCGTCACACCAATCAATAATCACTCAAACTTGCGACCGACCTCAAACCAAGGCCCGTCAAATTCATCGTTTCTTTTTACCGCCCGGCATACCTGGAAGACCGCCAGGCCCCCCAAGTCCGGGGAGACCGCCACCAGCGATCGAATTACCACCCAAACCCATGCCGGGAGGAAGTTGTCCCTCAACCTGCTTGAGCATGGCTTCAGCTTCAGCCGGATCAGACGGAATACCGCCGCCGCCCAAGCCGCCCATACCAGGGATCCCGCCGCGCATGCCCATAGCACCAGTGAGACCGCCCATCAATCCACCAAGGCCTTTACCGCCTTTGCCAAGTTTCTTCATCATGTCCGCCATCTGACGGTGCATTTTGAGAAGCTTGTTAATCTCAGGAACACTCGTACCAGACCCTGCCGCCACGCGCTTTTTACGGCTCGCGTTCAGCACTTTAGGGTTACGACGTTCTCTTTTTGTCATCGAAGAAATGATAGCGCCTTGGCGGAGGAAGATTTTGTCATCGAGGTTTGCCCCATCGATGGCTTTCTTCATTTTGCCCATGCCCGGCAACATACCAAGCACGCCCTGCATCCCGCCCATTTTAGACATTTGCGCAAGCTGCATGGCCATATCATCAAGGTCAAATTGACCCTTCTTCATCTTCGCGGCCATCTTTTCAGCGGCAGCGGCATCAATTGTTTCAGCGGCTTTTTCGACGAGCGACACAACATCGCCCATGCCCAAAATACGGCCCGCGACGCGCTCAGGATCGAAATCCTCTAGCTCTTCAATTTTCTCGCCCGTACCCAGCAGCTTTATCGGAACGCCAGTAACAGAACGCATGGAAAGGGCTGCACCACCGCGCCCATCGCCATCAATCCGCGTCAACATAATCCCGGTCAGGCCGATACGTTTTTGGAAATTCTCGGCAACATTGACCGCGTCTTGACCCGTCAAGCTATCGGCAACCAGCAGGGTCTCAAACGGATTAGAGACATCGCGGATTTCCGCCATCTCATTCATCAGCAATTCGTCTACATGCAGACGGCCCGCTGTATCGAGCATGACAACATCAAACCCGCCCAAGCGCGCAGCTTCTAGAGCACGTTTGGCAATCGCAACTGGCTGTTGGCCCGCAACGATGGGAAGGGTTTTTACGTCAATCTGCTCACCCAGCACCCGCAATTGTTCTTGGGCTGCAGGGCGCTGCACGTCCAAAGACGCCATCATAACTTTTTGTTTGTCGCGCAGGGTAAGGCGTCGGGCAATCTTGGCCGTTGACGTCGTCTTACCAGAGCCTTGCAAACCCACCATCATAATGACAACAGGGGCGGCAGCCGCCAAAGAAATCGGAACCGCTTCACGGCCCAATGTGTCCACCAGAGTGTCATGCACGATCTTGACGACCTGCTGACCCGGGGTCACAGATTTTAGAACTTCATGGCCCAGCGCGCGTTCACGCACAGTTTCAATGAATTTTTTAGCAACCGGCAAGGCCACATCAGCTTCAAGCAAGGCACGGCGTACTTCACGCATCGCGTCGTCAACATCTTTGGGCCCAAGAGCGCCTTTGCCCCTCAGCTTGTCAAAAACGCTTCCAAGGCGATCTGATAAAGTATCAAACATAGTATTCCGTTCAGTTGCCCCACCAAAGGGACGCTTAAAGCCGAGCTAAATTCCAAAGAGAAAAACACCCGTGAGCGAAACTCGCCAACGGATGGAGATCTGGGCCTTTGGGCCTCGTGCAGACCTTGCGGGTGATAAAATGTCCCGGAAGTTGCCAGAACCTAGGCTTGGACAGGGGCAGAGTCAAGGGAGAAGCCACTCCCAAAACCGAGTTCGCGATACCACACTACTTTTCGCAGATTGGTTCGGGTTAGATGAGCATCCGCGCGGCCATTTCTTGGAGGTCCGCGCGGCTAGCAGCATCCTTCTTCTGCGCCAGACAGGCCATAGAACCCCCAATCACATAGGCAGCCTTGCCAGCGGCATGTGATATCGACCGCGCGGTTAGTTCCTCAGTGAGCTTGCGGATCAATGCTGTTCGGAAGCGAGGCAGCAGCGCGCCGCCACGCCCCCCCTCCATTGCATGGACAAAGAACTCCGGGACCTCCGCCACATGGTCCACAAGCCAATCCAGTGTCGCCAAGGGGGCGTCCGGCTGGGCCGATGGGAGAATATTGCTTGTCAAATCTACAAAGATTTCGTCCAACAGCTCTGCCTTCGAGGTGAGATGCTCGTAGAAAGAGGACCGAGCCACCCCTGCATGGCGACAGATACTGGCAACCGTAATCCGGTCCCAATCATTTTGCCGCAACAATTCCATCAAGGCCTGCCTTAACACCGCCCGCGTGCGCACCACACGTGGGTCGGCGGACATATCGTGTCCTGTCTGTCCGGAACCGCTCACTGTCTGTGTACCTCTTCCCATTTTTTTGCTTATTTGAAGCTATCGAACACCTGTCCGAAACTCAAGGAATAGCAAAATGGAAAACAACAGCTTGCTTCGCCGCCTCGTGCGCTGGGGTCTTTACCCCGCCTCGTGGGCTTGGATCGTTCTTGGTCTAGCCATGTTCTTGCCGATGGACGCAGATGCACGACCAGCTTGGTTTCTGATCACCCTGCCACTTCTGCTCACCTATCTATTTGTCGAGCTAACCCTACCGCTGGAACCACGCTGGTCGATGAAAAGGCGCAACCTATTACCTGACATCACTTACATCATCCTATCAGGTGGAACGGTTGGCCTTTT
The DNA here is from genome assembly GCA_002401305.2 of Rhodobiaceae bacterium. Classification (GTDB taxonomy): domain Bacteria; phylum Pseudomonadota; class Alphaproteobacteria; order Parvibaculales; family Parvibaculaceae; genus NORP139. The sequence goes on from NVSO02000188.1 coordinate 4,103, forward strand.
GTCAGTGGCACTAGCAATGGCTTCAATCACCATTTCTGAACAGGTTGACGGCCCGGCGCGTCATTGGCCGTTATGGCTACAAGTGCCCGTTTTGTTTTTGGTCTTTGAATGGATGAATTACCACATTCACCGCGCCATGCATGAACTGCGGGGGCCAATCGGACATGTATTATGGAATATTCATGTGGCGCACCATCTACCGCGTGGTCTCTATTTGCTGATGCATGCGGTCTTCCATCCGTTAAACGCGGTTCTCATTCAGGGCTTGGCGATCATCCTTCCCATCTGGCTTATGGGCTATCAGCCTGAGGCGGTTTTAATCTTCCTTCTCGTCAACGCGTTTCACGGCATCATTAGTCATTTTAATGTCGACCTGCGCATGGGCTGGGCCAATTATCTTTTTGTGGGTCCCGAAACCCACCGCTATCACCATTCCGCAGATATCCGAGAGGCAAAGAACTACGGTGCAACGCTCACAATTTGGGATCAGTTGCTCGGCACATTCGTCTATCGCCCCGGTAATTCACCCAACAGCCTAGGCACCAATCCAAAGGATAAATTACCCGAATACCATCAGGTACTTTCAGTTCTAAAGCTTCCATTCCATCATAAGCGACCTGGCTGAGAGCGGCCATTCTCCACCGCAGCACACCATCGAGATCCAACGCCAAGAAGCAAGATGCCCCCTCGGACAAGCCCGAGGGTGGCGAATAGAAAGAAAACCAACAAAACCACAAATAGGAACAATTCGAACATTTTTCCTAAATGCCATTTAAGGCCTTGCTCTTAATGTGGCCTCATGAAAACGGTGATGAACACAGCCTTAGAAGGATTAAGTCGCGCTGCGGATCAAGCAGAGCGGGCAGCTTCAAGGATCACCAAAACATTTCAGGGGGCGAGCCAAGCAGGCTCTGGGGGTCAAGATAGCACACCACCAAATCCAGCCATGCCCGCCCCCGCAATATCCCTCTCGTCAAAACCGGCAGGAATAAGCCATTTAGACGCATCAATGTGGGGCCACGACGACCTTCCAAGCGCCATTGTTGAGCTGAAACAGGCTGAAATTGCCTATAAGGCCAGCGCCAAATTGATCAAAGTCGCCGATGAGATGCAGGATGAACTGCTCAAGGCCTTAGACTAAACCACGATTTTCCCAAGACGAGAGGTGGATTACCGGAACAAGTCCGGTAATGACGCTGTTGGGCTATGCACGATCAAAAACCCCCAAAAGCCCAACCAAAGCCCCAACCTCTCCACATCCCCCGATCTCTTCTCTAGCAATTTCACCCAAAATGAGCATATAACGCCCATGATGACTGATAATGCACACATATCGCCAAGTGACGCTGACGCGGATACGTACCCACAAAACATCCCCTTCCGGAAAATGAACGGACTGGGCAATGATTTTGTGGTGATCGACGCACGCCAGATCACCCATCATGGTGCGCCGTTCAAAATGACCACCGCCCTTGCGGCAGCCATTGGCAACCGAGCGCACGGCATTGGCTGTGACCAATTGATCGTCATCATGCCCGCCACTCACGGCGGCGCGGCCTTCATGGGCATTTGGAACACCGACGGCTCGCGCGCTGAAGCCTGCGGCAATGCCACCCGCTGCGTGGGCGACTTGCTGCTGCAAGAAACCCAAGACGAAGCCGTGATGATCGAAACTGTCGCCGGGGACTTAATCGCCGCCGCTGCGCCTGGTGCCATGATCACCGTGGACATGGGCGAGCCGCGCTTGGCATGGGACCAAATTCCACTAGCGGAAGAAATTCGCGATACACGCGGCATCGAACTTCAAATTGGGCCAATCGACAATCCGATTTTGCACACGCCCGCCGTGGTCAATGTGGGCAACCCGCACGCGATCTTTTTCGTCGATGATGTGGACGCCTACAATCTAGAACAAGTCGGCCCGCTGCTCGAAAACCATCCGATCTTTCCCGAGCGCGCCAATATTTCTCTCGCACAAATTTTAGCACCCGACCACATTCGCCTCAAAGTGTGGGAGCGCGGCGTGGGCCTCACCCTTGCGTGTGGCACCGCAGCGTGCGCCACCATCGTGGCCGCCGTGCGTAAAAAACTCAGTGACCGCCAAGCCCGCATTTCATTGCCCGGCGGCGATCTCTTTTTGGCGTGGAATGAAGATGACAATCACATCTACATGACCGGCCCCACTTCATTGGATTACGAAGGGAGCATCAGCCCGCAAGAGCTGCTTGCCCAAAACCAATGAGCACAGA
>NVSO02000189.1 GCA_002401305.2 Rhodobiaceae bacterium
AAATATCTCACCATTGGTGCTGATGGCGGAGATGCACGCGCGCAAATGGATTTGGCGACGCTCTATGATAATGGCTGGGGTGTTGGCCAAGACGTGAACAAGGCAGGCGAATTGTTCTTGGCCTCTGCCGAGCAGGGCATGCTTGAAGCTCAATACAATGTCGCAACCATGTTTGAAATGGGACAGGGTTTTGAGATGGATTTGGAAAAATCCTATATGTTTTTTCTGTTAGCGGTCGAAGGTGGTTTTCAACCTTTCGCGCAAACGGGCCTTGATGGGGTGATGCAGAAAATGACGTCGAAACAAATCAAAGCCGGTACAATTATGGCGCGTAAGTTTGAGATGGCTGCCGCGAAAAAATAACGACGTTTTGTGGGTAGGGAGTGTGAGATGCTCCCGACTATGACAGATGGATTAGAGGGGGCCTTGGGTCCCCTTTTGTTGTTTTTGTGCAATCTCAGGAGAGGCGCCTACATTTTTGTATATAGTGCGTTTACCGTTTTAGGGAAAATTTGGATGAGCTTGGTGCAGAGTTGATTTAGCGCTTTTAAGAAGGGTGAGTGTCTCTTTGGGCCTAGGACGCTGGCTTTTGGACCAAAGCATAGATTTTTTGATGAGTTTTTGGCGCACTTCTGGGATTTTCTGCAAATCAGCTGGGCGCTTCGAGAGGCCTCGGCTCCTGAATGTCCGCGTCCTAGCAGTCTGCAACAGCATTCATCCATCAAATTTACAAATTTGTAACCAAGGTTGTTGGCAACTTCCTTACAGATTGATAAGTATGGTGTGGCTATAAAATAATAGCTGGGACTAGGGTATGCGCTCCTCATTACTATTCGCATCTCCTTTGTCCCAAAATTAAAAAATGGGAGTGATTTATGACGTTTAAGACAGTATCGACATTTATTGTCGCTGGCTTGGCTGGTTCGCTTGCACTGTCCCTTCCTGCATTGGCAGGGGTGAGTGAACAAGAAGCTAGCCGTTTGGGCACGGACTTGACGCCAATTGGCGCGGAACGTGCGGGAAATGCTGACGGTACAATTCCAGCATGGACTGGAGGCCTTGCCTCAGTTCCAACCGGTCTTAATTATAAAGAAGGGGATCATCATCCAGATCCCTTCGCAAGCGACCAGATTAAGTTCACCATTACTGGTGCAAATGTGGCCGACCATGCGGACAAATTGAATGTAGGTCAGAGAGATCTTTTGAGCTCTTTCTCCACTTACAAAATGAACATTTATCCAACACGCCGTAGCTGTGCCTTCCCTGAGGCGGTTTACGACGCGACTAAAAAGAATGCTGTGTCGGGTACGCTGGCTGCAGGTGGTAACGGTGTTACGGGTGCTCTTCGCGGTGTGCCGTTCCCAATTCCACAAAGTGCTGTGGAAGTTATCTGGAACCATAACTTGCGGTATCGTGGGTTTAAACTGACACGCGAATTTGCGGCCCTTTCGCCAACAGCATCGGGTGATTTCACCCCTGTTATTGTGGCTGACCGGGTGATTTTTGGGTACATGGATCCAACCAAAAATTCGATCGAAGAGCTGAACAATATTTCTTTGAAATATATGCAGACAACACTTGCACCGGCGCGTCGCTCGGGCGGTATTGTTTTGGTGCATGACACCATCAATCAGGTGAAGGGCGGACGTAAAGCGTGGACCTATAATCCGGGTCAACGTCGTGTGCGCCGTGCACCAACCATTGCGTATGACAATCCACAAAGCTATTCCGATGGTCTTCAGACTGCCGATAACTTCGACATGTATAATGGTTCACCGGACCGTTATGAGTGGAAGATGCTTGGTAAATCCGAAAAATACATTGGGTACAACAGCTACAAATTGTCATCAGACAAGGTGCAATATTCCGACATTGCAAAGGCAAACCATATCAACCAAGACTTGATTCGGTATGAATTGCACCGTGTTTGGGGTGTTGAAGGTACGCTGCGTCCGGGCAACCGCCACATCTATTCACGCCGTGTTAAATATGCGGATGAAGATAGCTGGTCGATTGCTGCAACAGAACTTTATGATGCACGCGGCGAACTTTATCGGTCACAAGAAGCGCACATGATCCAATATTATAATGTGCCTGCTTGCTTCATTTCATCCGATATTACGTATGACCTCACAGCGGGTCGTTATGTTATTCAAGGTTTGAAAAATCAACAGACCATGATGAACTTCCAAGCCGATGAAATTAACGAAGATCAATTTACGCCAGCTGCTATTCGTCAGCAAGCTACGCGCTAAGATAGATACCGTTAGGTGATTTATGAAAGGCCCGATGGGAAACCGTCGGGCCTTTTGTTGTGATTAGGTTTCTTCAATGACGGCGACAACTTGGCCTTCGACGACCGTTTCTTCTTCTGCTACGAGGATCTCGACTAGCTTGCCTTCAACCGGTGCCGCGACAGGTATTTCCATTTTCATGGATTCCAGAATGAGAATGTCGTCTTCCTCTTCCAAAACGTCGCCGGGCTTTGTAACGATCTTCCAGACTTTTCCGTTGATCTCACTTTTTACGTCGAAGGTGCTCATGTGGTTTCCTTAAGGCTTATAGAATTGTGACTTTTGATGATTGGGGAACGAGGGCTGAGGCTTTGATATAAGCCCAACACGAGGCGCCTTGCGTGAGGTTTAGATCGCTGGCAGCTGCTTGTGTGATACGTGCCCACAGGGGGAATGCGTTTTGCTGGGAGGTTGTCTCTTTTGTGACCGCCAAGAGTTCAATGTCTACTTGTCCCGGCTCCACGGCGGTTATACTTTTAATGGTGCAGGCCAGTGCGTTGCGGATGCTCAGGCCGGAAATTTCAGAACGTGACAAAATGACGTCGCGCGCTTGTATGCGTAGGCGCGGGGTTGGCGGCATGGATTTAGCGTGGGGCACTGTGAAGGTTCCGAGTGCGGTTTTGAGATGGAGGACGCTGCCGTCTCGTTCTTCGCCTTGAACTTCTAGGATGGTTTCGGGCTCAAATTGGGTGGCAGAGCCCAGCAAGTAATGCTGAATTTTTGGATCATTTAGCACGTCTGCAACTGAACCCTGTGCTGCCAGCTTGCCTTTTTTGAGAACCAAAACCTTATCGGCCAATCGCAGGACTTCATCCATATTGTGGCTGACGTACAGAATGGGGAGGGCGAAACGGTGCTGTATCGTTTCCAAAAATGGCATGAGTTCCGCGCGTCGGGCGGGGTCCAAATTGGCGAGTGGTTCGTCCATCAACATCAAACGAGGCGCAGAAAGCAATGCGCGGCCAATGGCGACCCGTTGGCGTTCTCCCCCCGATAGGTGATGGGGACGTCTTTCCAAAATGTGACCAAGGTCTAGGAGCGAAATGATTTCATCGAGCGATGCGAGCGGTGTGTTTTGGCGGGCGCGTCGGCTGCCAAATTGTAAGTTTCCGGCAACCGATAGGTGAGGCATCAACCGTCCTGTTTGGAACACATATCCGATGTGACGCCGCTCGGGTGGTTCGTTGATTTTTGCTGCTGCGTCGAACAAGTAAGTGCTGCCGAATTTGATGGTGCCTTGATGCGGGGTGCGCAGGCCTGCCAGTGTGTCGAGCAACATTGATTTACCCGCGCCTGAGCGCCCGATGAGGGCTGTGATGCCGGCGGATAGGGTGAAGGCGGCTTCGAGTTGAAAGCCGGGTTCATTTTGCTTTATGTCGACGGTTAAGGTTGGCTCGCTCATGTGCGCACTCCGGTCAACCAAAACCGAATACGGCGCGCGCTCCACTCTGCAGCGATCAATGAACTCACCGATAGCGCGATGCACAGCCATACAATGCGATTGGCCATGGGATCCCCTGTTGGCGACTGGATGGCGGAGAACAGCAACAGCGGTAGGGTTTGGGTTTGTCCCGGAATGTTACCGGCAAATGTAATTGTTGCCCCAAACTCTCCCAAGGCGCGTGAGAAAGAAAGCATTAGTCCTGCGAGTAGACCGGGGCTTAGGAGCGGAAGAGTGACGGTGAAAAATGTCCGCATAGGCGAATGGCCCAGCGTTCTGGCGGCTTGGAGAAGGCCGCCGTCAAGGCCTTCGAAGGAGAGGCGGATGGTGCGTACTGCTAGCGGCAAACCCATGAT
>NVSO02000019.1 GCA_002401305.2 Rhodobiaceae bacterium
GAAGAGCTGTCTGAGCACAGGAAATAGATCGTGCGCGCGACTTCTTCTGGACGCCCTAAACGGCGCAAGGGAATTTCGGCAACGATTTTATCGGTTCCCGGTGAGAGGATCGAGGTATCAATTTCACCTGGTGCAATCGCATTCACGCGAATGCCTAAGGGGCCAAAATCTGCGGCCATTTCTCGGGTTGCTGCCGCCAATGCGGCCTTGGAGGTTGCATAGTCAGAGCCTGCGAACGGGTGCACGCGTGTGCCCGCAATCGAGGTAACGTTGACGACGGAGCCTTGTGCTTTTTTCAGTTCGACAACCAATCCCCGCGCAAGCATGATGGGGCCTAAGAAGTTTACTTGGAAAACCTGTTGCCACACCGAAAGGTCTGTCTCAAATATGCCGAGACGGGACCCGTCTTCTCCCTTAGGAGAGATCGCGGCATTATTGACTAGGGCGTCTAACCGCCCTCCTTGTGCTTGCAAACGTTCGCGTACGGTCGCGATGGCTTGGGCTGTCTTTTCAGCGTCGGCCAAATCCAGCTGAATGTGATCTTCTTCGCCAGCTTCCCATGGGCAATCCTCTGGAAAGCTATGGCGCGAGCAGGTGAGAACGCGCCAACCAGCGCTGGAAAAGCGTTTTACCGTCGCATGGCCAATCCCTCGGCTTGCGCCGGTGAGTAGCAGAGTTTTACGATCACTATTGGGAGTATCGGGCATGCAGGCTTTTTCTTTCACACAGAGAGGCCCCTAGTTTAGGCGAAGACGAGGCCTTACACCAGCACCGATAAGATTGGTTCTCAAATAATTGATCAGCGGCTGCAATTGGGGGCTAACTGCGCTGAAACTCGGAGATTTTCTCAACGCCGAGGGGGTCTTGGTGGATCAACACTTCGGACGCGGAGAAGGTTCGCATCAGCTTTTTCTCTAAGCCGTCGGCGATTCTATGGGCTTCGAGCAAAGAGAGCGTGGGGTCTAATTCCAAATGGAATTGGATAAAAAGGTCGGCTCCAGAGGCTCGCGTGCGCAAATCATGTATCCCTTTGGAGCCGGGCCATGTCACGGCGATTTCCTTGATACGCTCACGGTCGTCATCGGAAATTTCTTGGTCCATCAATTGATGGAGAGCGCCTTTGACGATCAACCATGCACTGCGGGCCAGAAACGCGGCGATGAAAAGAGCGAATACAGCATCTGCCCAAGCAAGGTCTGCGTAACCTGCCAGAATGAACGCCACCAATACGGTAAAGTTCATCAGCAGGTCGCCTTTGTAATGCAGGGAATCTGCTTCGATGGCGAGCGAGTTTGTACGCGCCACCACGTAGCGCTGAAACAGCACCAAGCCAAGTGTCAGAAGGATGGTGACTATAATAACGCCAATACCCATGAGGGATTGGGTGATGGGTTCTGGGTTGAGGAGGTGTCGGCTGGCTTGCACCAAAATGAACACCGCAGAGGCAAACACAAATATGGCCTGCCCTAAACCCGCCAAAGCTTCTGCTTTACCGTGGCCGAAACGGTGCTCCTCGTCAGCGGGTTGCAGAGCAAAGTGGACCGCAAACAAATTAACCAACGAGGCGGACGCATCGAGCACACTATCGAGCAATGTGCCTAACATCGACACAGAGCCGGTGGCCTGATAGGCGGCTGCCTTGAGGCTGATCAATACGATCGCCACCACCACAGCAGCATAGGTTGCGCGGCGCATCAAGGTGCCCGCTTCTTGTGTGCTTAGGTGATGTTCGCGTGTACGGCTTTTTGTCATAAGGGCATTTTACGGGAAAAGATGGCTGGTTGTCCAATTTGCACCAGCCTTATCTCGTTTGAAAACCAAACGGTCATGAAGACGGAAAGGACGGTCTCGCCAAAATTCAATGGAGAGCGGCTCTAACCGAAAGCCTGACCAATGGGGCGGGCGCTCCACTTTACTCAATGCATATTTGGCGGCGTAGCGCGCAACTTCTTTTTCCAACTCGAAACGGCTTTCCAAGGGGCGTGATTGGCGCGAAGCCCATGCCCCAATTTGGCTGTCTTTTGCTCGGGATTGAAAATAGGCGTCGGCTTCTTCATCGCTCACCTGGGTGATGGTGCCGCGCAAGCGAATTTGGCGACGCAGGCTTTTCCAATGGAAACAAAAAGCGGCTTTGGGTTGGCCCAGAAGTTCCTCTCCTTTGGCGCTTTCCAAATTCGTATAAAATATGAAACCGGCCGGACCCCATTCTTTCAGCAGCACCATGCGGACATCGGGCATGCCGTCTGCGTCCACCGTGGCCAGTGCCATGGCGCTTGCATCATTGAGCTCTTTTTTCTGCGCCAATTGCATCCATTCATCAAACAACGCGAAAGGATCTTGCGTGGTGAACACTTCATCTGTTTGTGCAGGATCGGATGGCCCAGATGTCATAGCGGTTGGTCCTTCAATTACGGTTGATGAGGCGGGCATAACGGGATAGATAAACGCGCCCTTTTGGCCTCTCGTCTTGATTTAGACATGATCACATAGATTATATAGGGCCAATTGATGAAATTTCTTTGGTTCATCTGCTGGTCATATTGCCTCAGTCAAACTTGGTCGATTTTGCAATTTCCCGTACTATGCGTACATTGACCCAGCGCTCTATTCTAACCTGTGGGCGTCGGCTTCAAAGGAGAATATATTATGTCTCATTTATCTATTCAAAAGCGCGTATCCCTTCCAAATCGCGCGGTTAAATTTGTAGCGATTGCAGCTTTAGGTCTCTCGCTCAGCGCTTGCGCACAGAACTCCGGCCCCAAACAAGGCCTTGGCACAATTGGTGGCGCAATACTTGGCGGCATCGCGGGCGCTCAATTTGGTTCTGGTCAAGGACGCTTGATCGCGACAGGCCTTGGGGCGGTGTTGGGCAGTCTTGCCGGTGGTGAAATTGGCAAAAGCTTGGACCGGGCAGATCAGCAATATATGGGCAATACCACCCAGCGTGCGCTTGAGCATAATAACTCGGGAGAATCCATTGCGTGGAACAACCCTGACAGCGGGCACCACGGTACTGTGACGCCTCAACCTGCTTATCAAAATGGCTCTGGGCAATATTGCCGCGAGTTCCAACAGACGATCACCATTGGCGGAAAGCGCGAGCAAGCTTATGGCACTGCTTGCCGTCAGCCTGATGGCACGTGGAAAATTGTGTCCTAGGTGAGATTGTCTTCTCTAAAAGCGTTGGCTTTAAAACCGCATATGCGCCCCTCTTACGTCGTGGATCCGTCGTCAAATGCCTTTGGGCGGTTTGACGCGGCTCGCGGTGAGAGAGCACGCGCGCCTGAATTGAACCGAACGATTATGACGGTGTTGGTTTTAACGGGCCTGTGTTTTGGGGCCTTTGGGTCGCGTGTCGCCCATAGCGCTGAAGATCAACGCACCACTTTGTCTGACTACCGTAAAGCGGCTGAAGACCGCACACGAACCCCCGGCGGCAAGACCTCCCCCCGCGACATTGGCCCGGACTATAATGACGTGGGGAACAAGCCGCGCCAATTCGACATTGGTGTCGCCCTTTATGATGCCAATGATTTTTCTGGGGCTTACGCTATCTGGCTGCCGCTCGCCCAAAAGAATGACTTGGCGGCCCAACGCAATGTGGCTCACCTGCTACGCCGTGGCAAAGGGACACCGCAAGACTTGGCCCGCGCGCTCTATTTTTATGAACGTGCATCAGACGGCGGTTTGGTGTCTGCTGCTGTGAATGCTGGCATGATGCATTTGCGCGGCGAAGGCACTCGGGCAGACCCTGAGACGGCCTTGCGCTATTTGACCGTTGGGGTGAAATCCAAACATCCTGTAGCGCTATATGAGGTTTCTCTCCTGCTTGCGAACGGATCGGGCGTGACGAAGAACCCGCAAAAGGCACGCACCTATCTAGAGCTTTCCGCGCGTGCTGGGTATGAACCCGCCGTGCAGAAATTGAATGACGTGAAAGCGGCTGACCTAATTTCTGCCCAGACAAAGACACGGCAATTGACGGCTGCAAAAACAAAAGTTCTCCCGCAGAAAACGAAAATGCCACGCCAATCCATCTCGCTTCCAGCGCCCTCCGCCTCTTTGCGCACACGTCACGTAACGCCCCTTCCCCAAGCGCCGGCCCCTAAGACAGCGACGCGTGCAGAACTGGCTTCCGGCATTCAATTGGTGAAGCCTGAGCAGGGCCGACGATTTGTCGAGGGGAGCCAACATTATGACGCGGGTCGTTATCTTGATGCCGCTCGCGTTTGGCGTCAGCTTGGCCATGAAGGGGTTGTGGAAGCCCAATTTCGGTTGGGGGAGCTTTATTTTCAGGGACAAGGCCTGCCCAAAGACACA
>NVSO02000190.1 GCA_002401305.2 Rhodobiaceae bacterium
AGAGTACCTGCATCCTGATTGATGAAATGAGCGAAACAATAAGGCAGGCCAAAGCTGGCGGCATGTTGTGCGCCATCAGTGCTTGAACCCAACATCCACATTTCTGGCATCCCCTCACCCATAGGGCAGGCATGAATGCCTCGGTAGGCATGGTCGGCGGGAAAACCGCCAGCCTCAGCTGACAAGCCATTTGCATCTTCGAGAAATTGAACCAACAACTCCACCTGTTGAGGGAAGACCTCTGTGCTGTAGGCTTGCGGACCCGGTTGTAAGGCCGCAACTGTGCGTTGGTCGGTGCCTGGCGCGCGTCCTAAACCCAAGTCAATACGGCCCGGGTAAAGCGCTTCTAGCATGCGAAACGTTTCTGCAACTTTCAGCGGGCTGTAATGCGGCAGCATCACACCGCCGGGCCCCACTCGAATACGTTGGGTGGCCGCACAAATGGCCGCGGTTAAAATTTCAGGTGTGGCATCTGCAAAGGATGTTGAGTTGTGATGCTCCGCAACCCAGTAGCGCTTATACCCAAAACGCTCAGCGGCCTGCGCCAGCGCAATGCTTTCTTGCAGCGCTTGTTGTGTTGTCCCATTTTTACGAATAGGGGACTGATCTAAAACACTCAGACTGACCATGAATATTTCTCCTGCGGGTGTTCCAGATTATTATGAGTATTGAAGGGGACCGGTTTTAAACGCCGATCCGTTTTATCACGCCGCTAAACGGGAGAATGATTTGGTCTTCGCAGAAGACTTCACCGCGCACAAATATCAAGCTGCGCGTATTGCGGACAACAGACCCTCGTGCTTCGATTAATTTGTTAGGCAATCCAGCGGAGACAAATTCTGAATTGAAGGTCACTGTTACGCACGGGCCGTTGGTTATGTCTTTGGCGAAAACAAAAAGAGAATAATCGGCAAAAGTCATCATGCTGCCGCCGTGCAGAAAACCACCACCATTGCAATGATGCGGTTGGCTGATGAAAGCAGCTTGAATAGTCCCATCTTCCATGCGCTTGAAGAAATAAGGTCCTGTGTAATCTTCGAAAGGATCAGTTCCGTCCCAAGATTCATAGCCTTCAGGAAGTGTCACTATGGATTTGTCGCTCATTGCACGCCTCTTTTTATTATCAATCGACTCGTCGCTAAAATAAGCACTTAAAGCCTAAAAACAACCGACTAGCAGTTTATTAATATGGGATGGGTATTTTCTCGCAGTGCTTGGGTCAAGTCTTCAGGCAGTTGTACAATTGTCTAAGGGCTTTTAGCAAGGGCGAGACGAGAGTCTCGATTGTGGATGCCGGGGTGGGAAACTGCAGAAATGCAGGAGTCGGGTTGTGAAGGACAGAGTGAAGCGCATGATTAATGAACATAACGAGTCCGCTGAAATGACGGAATTGCGAAAACTGGCAATCGTTGACAGCGAAGTAGAGAGCCTGATCAATTCCATTGAAACGTCTCCGCTCGTCAATGTCGTGCCTGTGTCTTTTGAGGCTATTGAAGCCGTTGTCTTGCAGCAAGTGCTGGCATATTGGCGAGAAATGCGTATGGGCGCTCGAATGTCCCTGATGCAAAATCTAGATCCAGTAACGATGGGGCGGTGGTTAAGTCATATCACCATCATTGAAGTGCAGCGCGACCCTCTTGCTTTTGTGTACAGACTGACTGGTGAGAAATTGGAAACAGCTCACGGCACAGGCATTAAGGGAACCGATGTTCGGGCGATCAACGACACAGTCCCGGGAATGGGCGATACGCTCCACCTTATGTACAAGAAGGTGATGGGGTATGAAAACCCAGTAGCCTTCCGGGGTGATTTGGTGGTGAAAAACCCAAGTCTAAAAGGAATTGAGCTTCTCATTCTCCCGGTGTCTCTTGAGGGGGAAAAAGTAGACAGGCTGATGAGTGTCGCCCACTACTATGAACACTCTTTGATGCCAGCCGGAACAACCCGCCTGACGTGGCGTTAGATTTGCCCACTGCAGGCGCGTTTTGACCTGAGCCCAACCTTGCCTTACATTCTGCGGAAATAGTATTCAGACACGTAAGTGTATCCGCACAAAAGCGCTAAAGTCCGCTGCTTTCTGTGTATTGGAAATGTAAGGAAGGCTAAATCCATGGCGCTCGATCTTGAAACTCGTGACCAATTGCTCTCAACCATTCGACGCTTTGTGGAAGAGCGGCTCGTCCCATTGGAAGCTCAAGTCTCCGAGAATGATGAGGTGCCCGCCGAAATCGTACAAGAAATGCGCGAGCTTGGATTGTTTGGTATTTCCATTCCAGTTGAATACGGCGGCCTAGGGTTGACCATGGAAGAGGAATGTTTGGTTCTCTTCGAACTGGGCAGAACCTCTCCGGCTTTCCGGTCTGTCATTGGCACAAATGTCGGTATTGGCAGCCAAGGCATTATTATGGACGGTCGCCAAGATCAAAAAGATGAATGGTTGCCGAAACTTGCCACTGGCGAGGCCATTGCCAGTTTCGCCCTAACAGAACCTGAAGCAGGCTCCGATGCTGCGTCATTGCGCACGACAGCAGTTCGTGATGGGGATGATTACATCATCAACGGCACCAAGCGCTTCATCACCAATGCGGCGAAAGCCAGCATGTTTACGTTGATGGCTCGCACCGACCCGAACACGCCGGGCGCCAAAGGAATTTCGGCTTTTATTTGCCCTGCTGATACGCCAGGCATTACCATCGGTAAGCCAGAAAAGAAGATGGGGCAGCAAGGAGCGCACATCAGTGACGTGATTTTTGAAAATGCGCGTATTTCTGCATCTTGTCTGTTGGGTGAAGTGGAAGGCAAAGGCTTCATCACGGCAATGAAGGTGCTTGAGCGGGGCCGTCTTCACATCTCCGCTGTGTGTGTAGGTGTGGCGGACCGGCTGCTAGAAGAAAGCGGGCGCTACGCTGCGCAGCGCAAACAATTCGGCGCCCCTATCGGCAACCTACAATTGGTTCAGGCAATGTTGGCCGATATGAAAACCGAACACTACGCTGCACGCTGCATGGTTCTAGATGCCGCCCGCCGCCGGGATGCGGGTGAAGAGGTCGCCACGGAATCATCATGCTGCAAATACTTTGCATCAGAAATGGTCGGTCGTGTTGCCGATAAAGCCGTGCAAATCTTTGGGGGTGCAGGCTATGTCGCGGATTACGGGATCGAACGTTTCTATCGGGACGTACGGATCTTCCGTATCTACGAAGGCACCAGCCAAGTTCAGCAAATCATCATTGGGCGTAATGTTGTAAAACAATATGCTGAGTAAGCTCGCGCGAGCTCATGACTTAAAGTAATGCGAAGAGCCGGTAGATATTCAGATTTACCGGCTCTTTTTTATAAGAGATTTGTCGTCACGCGCTCAACTCACGAGGCTGTAGAATGATCGCCCGAACCCTGTCCGTCATAATGCTACTCTGCCTTTTGGGCTGTGCTCCACAATACCAGCCGTTAGGGCCCGTCCTTAACGCTCCCTTGTTTATCCAAAATGCAACAAAGGGTGACGCGGTTGTGATGTCCGATGGTACTCATTTGCCACTGCACAAATGGGGTGGAAAAGACGCGGACTTTATTATTCTAGGCGTGCATGGGTTTAACGATTACGCAAAAGCATTTGCCGATTTCGGCGTTTGGCTAAAACCCAGAAGCGGCCTTGTATATGCGTATGACCAACGGGGGTTCGGTAAAGCACCTCATATTGGCCAATGGTCCAGCGGCGCTGCAATGCGTCAAGACCTGAGTGAAGTAGCCCAGCTCCTCAAACAAAAACACCCCAACATTCCTCTCTACATCGTCGGCCTCTCCATGGGGGGCGCCGTGGTGCTAAGCGCGATGGCAGATGACCTGCTCCCCCAAGTTGATGGGCTGATCGTGGCGGCTCCTGCGGTGTGGGGCATTGAAGAAATGAATGTGCTGTATCGAAGTAGCTTGTGGTTGGCCGCCCATACGTTCCCCACTCAAACACTTACAGGGGCCGGGTTGGAAATTTGGCCGTCAGACAATATCGAGATGCTTATTGAGCAGGGCCGTGATCCCTTAGTGATCAAAGGAACACGGATAGACACAATCTATGGCTTGAGCCAGCTTATGCAGGAGGCGCAAGAGGGCGCGGCGAAAGTCAACCAACCCTTATTATGGTTATACGGGGCGAAGGACGCCGTTGTGCCGCCAGCTCCAACGGCAAAGGCTTTGGCGCGGGCAAAACAAACGCCCACCTTTGTGTATTACCCAGAGGGGTATCATATGCTGCTGAGGGATTTACAACGCGAAGAAGTATACGAGGACATTCTTGAATGGGTGACAGCGCAGAAAATGACGTCGCCTAATAGTGTGAAGGTCGAGAATATAGCTTCTGGAGTTTGGGCTGAAGAGCACACAGGGAATACGCCTGTGAAAAATCGCCCCGCCCAACCGCTTTCTAAACCGTAGGTTTAGTCAGCGGCATCAGCTTTGCGGGTTGCCTTAGGAGAGGCGTATATCTCCACACGCAATGTATCAATGAGCGCAACGCTTTTGCCAAGATAGGGTGCCTCGGCATCTAAAATGCTTTGAAAGAGTTTCTGCTTCAACTCGTCGATGTCGATGTTCATATCTTCGACAATAAGCGGTACGGAACTCATGACAATGTCAACGAGCCGATCCGCCCCATGAAGCCGACCCCAAAGGTAGTCGTTCTCGCGAGCCTCCCGACTAAAGAAGGCGCCAAATTTATTGAGCTTCCATCCACGTAATACACCGTGGGTGCCGCCTTGGCGGATAGCACACGCATCTTCAGGACTAATCCGGTCCACCAAAACCTCGTCAATTTCATCTAGACCTTGGGATTTAACCAGAGGGAAAGTCAGCACGTCGAAGAAGGGGAACCCAAGGTAGGCATTGAGTAAGTCAGGTCGTATCCGCTCTGGAATATGTTCATCCAGCATGGTGCAGAACGTAAAATCTAACGTGTCGTCGAGTGCCTTTAACGCCATCAGCGGGGAGAGTTGTTCGACAATTGAATTCACTTCAGGGGGTGATAATTCTCCCTTTTGCCCACGCAAAAGATCTGTGCAAAATGTGCCCAATGCAGCGTTAAAGAAAGAGCAATGCGTCCGATTAGTTACCTGATCAAGCGCTGAATAGAGCATGATTTTGAATTCGTCCAAGGCGTCGCTTTCTGCAATGCCTTCTGGTGTGTTTGCCGTTTTTTCATAAAGTTCGTTCAAGCGGCGTATGACAAAGCGCAGCCGACGCTGTCGGAAGGGGAGGTCGAAGGACCGTAGAAAGTGCACCCATGACGTGTCTGGTCCAGGCCCAGCACCGCCTTCTGAAAGGTCCATCACAATGGGGAAGACTTCTTTTTTATGGGCCCAATTTTCAACGGATCGTGTGAGAGCTTGCCGCTCATGCGGGTGCATGATGACCCCAGACAATTGGTCAATGAGATCGGTTACCTGCTCAATCACCGACAGTACCTTAATTTGAATATAGCCTTCATAGGCATAGCCTGCTTGGGTCGCTGCCGAGCTATTCGCCTCATCACGCCACAGCGCAAGCATCTCCGGCGTTGGGGCAGCATTCGGCGTGCGCTTCAAGATTGGCTCAACCAATCGGGTAACCTGTGGACGTGTGGCATCAATGACTTGATTGAAGAGGCGTACTTTCTCGCCCATTTTTGTGATCTCAACCAATTCATCATGCACAGGTTCGTTGCGCGGAATATCTGAAAGAGCGCCGCGAATGGTTTTGAAGAAACTGGGAACATGCCCAGCACCGTCAACGTCTGTCGAGTCTGGATCAGGGTCAATATAAACCATCCGCCGGTCAACTTCGCGAAAGGCTGAGCGGGATTTAAGAGCGCTGATCGCTTCGTTAAAGGGTTTGTTGTTGAGGACCGCGCCATCAATGAAGGCCGCTGTTGCAGGGTCTGAACCGGACTCGATATGTGGGCGGAATTTGGAATGCAAAAAGTTTTCGCGGTTAGGCCATTCTTCGCCGCGTGCTTTAAGAACCTTATCAATTTCGACCACCTGGGCAGCGGGAAACGCGCCCGGGTAGGAGGACGTAGCCCGAGCGGCAAACACCAGACCCGGAGCGTGCGCAAGATCAAACTCTGTATCTACGGCGCCGCCGGGATGGTTTAGGTAATGGAAACGTAAGGCATGGCGGTGTTCCCGCTCCAGAATAACAGGAGGATCATGCAGTGGAATTTTATGTTCATACCCATAAAAATCGACAACACTGACAATGAGATCCAGCGGGAGGCCCATCGGGAGAAGCGAACTGTCATGGTCGCTTTGTGTTTCCATGCTGGCGCACGCATCCAGCAGCATTGAGCTGAGTTTCTGGCCAGAAAAGGGCGGCTTGAACCAACGGGATCGCAAAAAGAGAGAGAGTTTTTGTTGTGTTTCTTCGTCAGGTGCAAGGCGCCGAAGCCACCGATTGGTTTTGTCCCACAACAGGGGCATCAAATAGGCTTTGCTCCATTTACCTGCAACAGCTTTGTCGTCCAACAAGGCTGTAATGTCAGAGCGCTCAAGCCACATGTCCCTGTGGCTATCGAGCGGCAAGTCATGCGCCAAAGAGCGAGCAAGCATGACCCCGTTAATGCCGCCAGCGGAGGCACCCGCGATGATATCAACCACAACCCGCAAATCTATGTGCTGACCGATGGCTTCGAGCAGCTCAAAATAGACCCGTTCGGTATCTGTCTCCCGGTTCGGGTCTGTATTGAGCCCGTCATAACTAAAGTCTTCGCC